>UQUH01000051.1 GCA_900544245.1 uncultured Coriobacteriaceae bacterium
CTTTTGTCTGGTTTGCAGACGCTTGTCGCATAACCAGACAAAAGTGCCCCGGCGGGTTCTGTCTGGTTCCGCTCGCTTGTCTTCCTCCCGATGCCCTCTCGACCCTTGCGCCTTCCCTCGCAAACGCTCTATATTGCATATTGAGAGATGGAGGCAAATTGGCGGCACGGCAGGGCAGCGCCCGCGCCGGCAAACAAGTGAAGAAACGCTACATCGCGTCACTTGACGGCCTGCGCGCCCTCGCCGTCGTCGCCGTCATCTGCTATCACCTTGATCTCAAGTTCGCGCTCGGCGGCCTGCTTGGCGTCACCGTCTTCTTCGTCCTGTCCGGCTACCTCATCACCGGCCTGCTCATGGCCGAGCTCGAGGAGACCGGCACCGTCAACCTCCCCCAGTTCTGGCTGCGCCGCGTCCGACGCCTGTTCCCGGCCATCGTGCTCGTGGTCGTCGTCGTGACCGCGCTCTGCGTACTCTTCAATCATCCGCTGCTCACCAAGCTACGCCCCGATGTCGGTCCGTCGCTATTCTGGTTCCAGAACTGGTGGTACGTCTTCCGCGGCCTGTCGTACTTCGAATCGCTCGGCGACCCCTCCCCGCTCACGCACTTCTGGTCGCTCGCGATCGAGGAGCAGTTCTACCTCGTCTGGCCCATCCTGCTGTTGCTCGTGAGCAGGCTCGGCGCGAGCAAGACCGTCATTCGCCGCGGCTGCGTCGTCCTTGCCGCCATCTCGGCAGCGCTCATGTGGGTGCTCTACAATCCGCTCGAGGATCCCACCCGCGTCTACTACGGCACCGATACGCGCGCCTGCTCGCTGCTCATCGGCGCATGGCTCTCGCTGTTCTGGCCCGGTCAAGCCCTCACCGAACAGGGAACCCGCAACGTGCCCTCCCGCACCATCAATCTGCTCGACGTCATTGGCGTACTCGCTCTAGCGGGCATCATCTGCATGATGGCCTTCATCGACGGATTCTCGGGCTTCATGTACCACGGTGGCATCATCATCTGCTCGGTGCTCACGGCCGTGCTCATCGCCGTGCTCGTGCATCCACGCAGCCGGCTCGCCCGGTTCGCGAGCCTCAAGCCGTTCGTCTGGGTCGGCCAGCGCTCCTACGGCATCTACCTGTGGCACTACCCCGTCATCCTGCTGATGAAACCGCTCAATGGCCCCGGCCCCTATGCCTGGTGGTTCATCCTCGCCGTCTTCGCCATCACCTTCGTCGTCTCGACCCTGTCCTACACCTTCGTGGAAAACCCCATACGCCATGGCGCGATCGGCAAGGCCATCGACAGGTGGCGCAATCGCGGCAGCGTGAGTGGCCTCGAGCTGCGCAAGCCCCGCGTGATCGCACCGGCACTCGCGAGCTTGCTGACGCTGGCCATCGCCGTGGGAGGCTGCGCCTTCATCCCCGACGAGTTCCAAGTGCCGCAAGACGCCATCAAGAGCACGGGCGCAGCGGCAGGATCGGCCATGCAGCTCTATGACGTGCCTCCGAGCTACGGACCCGAAAACGGCGTCATCGGTAATGCCGTTGCGGCAGTCAACTACCTCAAGGCCAAGGCCGACCAGGAGGCCGCCGAACTTGCCGAAGCCGAGCGTCTTGCCCGCGTGCGCGACCCGCTGCTCATCGGCGATTCCGTGCCAGGAGATTCCGAGTCCGAGTTCTACTCACATTACACGAACGCTCTCATGGACAGCTACATCGGCCGCTGGTTCTGGCAGGCGCGCGACGTCTACAAGGATTACGAGGCCCAGGGTGTCGTCGGTGACGTCGTCATCTTCGCCTGCTTCTCTAACTTCGTGCTCGAGCCTGACGAACTCGACAAGATGTACGAGCTCGTGGGGCCGGAAAAGCAAATCTTCCTCGTCAACGTCTACAACGAGAAGTACGCGACCGATGCCAACAACGCCATGATCAACGAGTTCGCGACCAAGCATGACAACGTGCATGTCATCGACTGGTATTCCACGTGCAGCGGGCATGCGAGCGAGTACCTGTGGGACGACCACGAGCATCTGCGTCCCGAGGGGGCCGTCGTCTACCAGGATCTCATCTTCGACAGCGTGAAGGGCTACCTGCCCGCCGACGCGATCAAGGAGCCCTAACGCGCCCGAGCGTCCTTCATGGGTGTCCTCATGGTATTCTGTAAGGTTGTACACCTACCGAAGGGGAAACGTATGCGCATTGCAGTCGCACAGGTAAATCCACGCGTCGGCGATTTGTCGGGCAACATGGACAAGATGCTCGACTACGCCCGTCAGGCAGCGTCTGCGGACGCCGACCTCATCGTCTTTGGTGCAGGCTCGCTCACTGGCGCTCACATCGGCGGATTGGTCGATTCGCCCACCTTTATCGAGGACTCGCACGAGCACCTGCGCACCTTTGCCAATGTCTCGCCCATCCCCGCGCTCGTCTCCTGCGCGAGCGTCAACGAGCTTGACGCCGACACGCTCGCCATCGTTCCCGAGCTCTTCCTCGCCGGCGACAGCGCGCTCGAATCGCTCGGCGCGCCCGCACTACTCGAAAGCGACGTCGTCCCCGTCATCGAGCTTGCCGACTGCAACATCGCCGTGCTCTTCGACGGCCACTTCGAGCCGGGCACCGAGCTTCCCAACGTCGACGTGCTCGTCGAGATGAACTACGACGCCTTCGGCGACCCGATGGCCGCCCCCGCCGCCCGCGGCGACCTGCGCCACCTCTCCGCACTCGCAAGTGACTGCGGTGCGCACGTCGTGAGCGCCAACCAGTGCGGCGCAGCCGATTCGGTCATCTTCGCCGGAAACTCCACGGTCACGGCTCCCAATGGCAGCCTCATGCATGCCTCGCCCATCGACGAGGAGGACCTCTTCGTCTTCGACACCGCACCAGGAGCTGTCCATGAGGTGCAGCAGCGCCCCGCCGTCGAACTCGACATCCGCGAAATCGTCTGGCGTGCGCTCGTCGTCGCGACGCGCGATTACGTGCATAAGAATGGCTTCACCGACGTCATCATCGGCATGTCCGGCGGCATCGATTCCTCCATCGTGACCACGATTGCCGTCGACGCGCTCGGTGCCGCCCACGTGCATGGCGTCGCCCAGCCCGGCCCCTATTCGAGTGACGCATCGCTGAGCGACGCGCAGCAGCTTGCCAGCATGCTCGGTATCACCTGCGATGTCATCAGCATCGCCGAGCCGCTCGAAGCCTTCGAGCGCGTGCTCGCCCCGGCATGCGGTGGCACGGTCGATGGCCTGGCCGCTGAGAATCTCCAGGCGCGCGTACGCACGGTCGAGCTCATGACCATCGCCAATAGCCACGGTTGGCTCATGCTCAACTGCGGCAACAAGTCCGAGGCCGCAATGGGCTTCTCGACGCTGTACGGCGATACGGCCGGTGCGTTCGCCCCCATTGGCGACATCTACAAGACCGAGGTCTACGAGCTGGCCGAGTGGCGCAACACGCACGGCACGCTCATTCCGCAGGCGATCATCGACAAGGAGCCGAGCGCCGAGCTCTACGAAGGTGCGCGCGACATCGACCGCCTCCCACCGTACGAGCAACTCGACGAGCTCCTCGAGGCGCACGTCGAAAACGAGATGGGTGCCGCCGAGGCAATCGAAGCCGGCTTCGACCCCGAGCTCGTGCACACGGTATTCAAGACGGTGCAGGCCAGCGAGTACAAGCGTCGCTGCGAGCCGATAGCTCCGCACGTCCTCGGTCGTTCGTTCACCAAGGACCGCGCGTGGCCCATCACCAACGGCTGGGTTGATCCGGCATTCGCATAGGGTCAGGCAGGCACTCGCGCCCGGTGCGACATCACGGCAGTGCCGCGGAGGAACTCGCTCGCTTTCAGCTCGCTCAAACACCCTCCGCTAAATTCGCATTGCCGTGATGTCCCGCTGCTCGTGACGCCTGATTCTACGCAAAGGCCTCCTCTGGGTAACTTGCCTCCACCTCAGGCTTCAATCATCGGCACCTGCCACACATAAACGCTCGTATGCAAAGCATTAATTTGAATCTAACTGAATTTGTTATAATAGACGGCAACATCAAGCGTCCTGCTTCGCAGAACTCTAGACTGGAGGCGCTAGACAGTGAGTCCTCGTATCTCCATACCCCCGCATTATGCGCAGAGGATGCATATCTTGGCCGCAGCCGACGAATTACTCGACAACGTTTCATTCGAAGATTTAACAGTAAAGGCAATCTGCGAGAAAGCTAACACAACACGCCAAACGTTCTACCGCTACTTCATCGACAAATACGAAATAGCCCAGTGGCATTTCAGCCTTATTGCCGAAGAAGGCGTTTTCGAGATTGGTCGCACTACGAACTGGCAGGGTGGATATCTTATCACCATGGGGCGCCAATATGAGCTGAAGGACTTCTATCATCACGTCTCATCTTCTCGCGGATACAATTCGATAGCCCAATATGTCGAACGCGCAAGAATAGCAAACTTAAAGGAAACGGTAACTGAGTGCCTGAAAGAGGAGCTCGATGAGGAGCTTCAGTTTCAGATTGCCGCCACCGCAATTCTGGAATCCACTCTCATCACGCGATGGATGCGAGACCGAATGCCCGAATCGCCCCAAGAGCTAGCGAGCTTCATGATGTCCTCTGTGCCTCGACGGCTGTACGACATGCTCAATGTCGATTCCGCACCCCAACGCGAGACGCCCGGGCATACCGACCCAAGAAATAGCGACGTGCAGAAGCAGAGAACGCAATTTGACGTCCATTAGAATCCAAGCGAACACATCAGAAGTAGTGAAACGCACTTGAATAGCCGATTGCCTTCACCGGACATGCCCTCACGCACAAGAGACAGCCCATGCACCGGTCACTACGCTCCAATGTAACCTTCCCATCCCGAAAGGCGAGCACGCCTTTTATCTGGCAGGCGTCAATGCATTTTCCACATGCCAAACACTTGTTGGAATCTACGGAAACAGCATTCCTGTAGAACTTCGTATACGCGCCGTAACCCATCGCACTTCCTTGGAACACCGGCCTTGCACAGATTCCTGCACAAGGCCGGTCGATCTAGCTAATTGATGCTATCGAAAAATGCAGCATCGAGGAATGACGAAGCATTAGTCCACGTTCGGGTCCATATCCCTCCAGACATCACGCCAATAGTTATCCTCCTTGTAGTACTCCTCGATAGGAATATTTCGATCGGTACGGTCCGCCGGATCGATGCAGGGGTATATCTTGCACAGGAGGCCGCGCGTGGACCACGTGCCTGTGCATTTGTCCAAAGACTCCTCCGAGTCATCGGTGAGCACATTCACGTTCGACTCGAATACGCCCTGCGACCAGGGCTCCTCGGCGGGAAGTTCGGGGAACCACCAACTCGCTTGCGCCTGGACGGTGCCTTCTACGATGTCCCAGCCGAGCCACGCTTTCATGCGAATGCGGCCACGCGGGCTCTCGATCCAAACCATGTCCCCTTCTCGGATCCCATACTTCTTTGCGTCGCGCATGTGAATCTTCACGAGCGGATGAGGGAACATCGAGCGGTTGCCGTAACCGGGAACGCGACCCTCTGAGTGATATTGAGGGGTAAACCTGCCGCCGGTGGTCAGATTAAGCGGATACTCCTTTAGAAGCTCGGGGGATCCTTGAGCACTCTCAGGCATCGGCACGTATTCGGGCAACGCATCATAGCCGCATTCTTGCACGATGCTCGGCATGAGCTCCGCCTTACGTGACGGGGTTACGAATCCGCGCAACTGGCCGTTGGGTAGCTCATCGGCGTACTTTTGCTGACGGAAGCCTTCCAGCGGCGGAATATCGCCGTTGTCCATGAACTCCTGGTACGTCCATCCTGTGCGCTCAATTCGATGCTCGATAAGCTCTTCGTAGGTTTCCCATGGCCAGTATTCTTCCTGGCCCATCGCACGTCCGAGCTTTGTGAAGAAATCGAAGTCCATATGGCGATCGTACAGCGGTTGGACTACCCTGTCGGCACCGTCCAACCAATCGAAGGAGTCCTCCACCGTGCTTGCATACGGGCGCTCAAGCCACCCTGCGGCAGGCATGATGTAGTCCGCCAAAGCAGCAGTTGGGGTTTTCCAGTACTCGCACACCACTAGAAGGTCAAGCTTCTTGAGAGCCTCATAAACACGCTTGGTATTCGGTGCCCACAACAGGGGGTTGGACGCATACATAATCATCGCCTTGACCGGATAGGGGTCTTCCTCAAGAATCGCCTTCCAACACAAAGATGGCGTGACTAGCATCTGATGCTGCTGAGGGCGATTGAAACCGTAATTCTTCTTGAATACCGCATCGCCCTTCTCGAAAGCCTTCCAACTCATGATGCGGTATTGGTCGTTACCCAGAAACTTTGCGCGTGCTTCGGGCGTCACCATTTCAGACAATTCAAGCTCGGCGTCGCGCATGGGGAACTTCTTTTCACCATTCGGACCCAGCGGGCCGGGATTGGCAATGTATTCGCCACCAACGATGTCAATGTTGTTTGTCAGAATACGAAGCATAGTCTTGGCCATGGTCGTACCGTGGGCATTCGGACCAGCGCCGTCACCGCCACCGATGCCCCAGGCGATAAAGCCAGGCTTGCTCGTCGCGTACATCTCTGCCGCAGCAATGGTCTTCTCCGGCGCAACGCCGCACACCTCTTCAGCAGCCTCAGGCGTGTACTTGGCGAAGCGATCGAACATCGCGTCAAAGACAGTCCACACTTGAACCTTCGACCCGTCCACCAGCTCAATTTCGCGTTCGCCACGAAGAGCCGGATCAACAGTTTGATTGGTGTAGTAACGATTCTCGTCAGAACACCACGCGGCAACACCGCCCTGAAGCTCGTCCCAAATCACGAAATCCTCGAACTTGCCATCGGTGGCAATATCGCTAGCACGAATGAACTGGTTGTCCTCGCGACGAACCAGGAACGGCGCATTTGTCCACCACTTCACGAAGTCGACGTCGTACAAGTCGTTCGTCATGATGTAGTTCACCCATGTAAGCTGCATGAACAGATCGGTACCCGGCTTGATAGGCAGCCAGACATCAGCATCCTTCACCAGGTCAATAGCCACAGGATCGATAATGATGAGCTTCGGACGCTCGCCCGGACGGTCTAGCGCGGCACGGAACGTGCGGTAGAGCGGGCTTTCAGGGCCGCACTTCTCGTCGCCGCGCACGCCCCAAAGCACCATACAATTGGACTGCGGTGCGGTCATTGGCAGCGTGTTCTCAATCGGCCAGCCCACCATCGCCATGTTCATGGTGTATGTAAAGCACCAGCAAATACTGCCGGGATCGATGATGTTGCCGGGATTGCCAAACAGATTGGAAAAACGGCTGCGTGCCCACATATGATCGGAGCGGTACGTTCCCTCGGAGAAAACAAGCGTTTCAGGTCCGTATTCGTCCTTAAGCGCCTGGAGCTTCTCGGCAATCTCTTTGATAGCCTGGTCGTAGGATATCTGCTCGAACTTGTTCGATCCACGAGGTCCTACCCTTTTCAGCGCATGGTTGATGCGCTTTGGATGGTACAGTTCCTTGATTGCGTTTATGCCCTTCGGCCCCAACCGATTGCAGAGCGCGCTTCCATCGGTGTTGGCAATCTCGATTATCTTTTCGTCCTTGAGGGCCGCAATCAGACGACATGACATATGGCATCCGAAACAATGCGTATAGCGCCAAGTCACCCCGTTCTCGTCCACATAGTTATTCGGCACTCCGATAGGCACGGTAAGTTCTTGTTCCTTCGTCATTTTCTTGTTCCTTCCACTTGGTTGTCTTGTCGTTCTTTTTGTCTAGTGGTCCAGCAAAACCGCTAATCTTCAGTTGTCTCTTTCTTCGGCACTGCCCGGTATTTCGTAAAAAGGGCGATGACAAATGCGACCGCGAGGACTGGCATGAACCAGAAGTGGGCCACCCCTACGAAGCCCGAGGATGAGTAAACCGAGGCGTAAACCATAGGACCAACAATCAAGCCCAGGTTCTGCAGAAGTGCTACGAGACCGAGCGCCATGCTTACATCTTCTGGGCGGTCAACCATTTCGGGAGCAGCAGCATAGGTACCGCTCGCAACACCGGCAGAGAACACGCCGACAAACAGAGCGTGCAGGAGAATTGCAACCACCGGAGACGTGCTGGAATACAGGAACCACGCAACGATAAACATGCCGGCCAGAGGAACTACGATGATGATCTTCCTTGAGCCGAGCTTGTCCGATATCGCTCCCATAATTGGCTCGCAAATGATGATTGCAACCATGGTGATGGCACCGTAGATACCAGCGACCGTCAGCGAAACGCCAAGCGAATCTGCAAAATATGTCGTCAGGAACTGGCCAGCACCTCCTGCAGCGCAAATGTTGAACAGCATGAAGACGACTCCGGCAAGCCAAATCTGACCCTTTCCAAGCACCTTTAAGGACTCTTTGAAGGAGATGTTCACCACTTCCTTGTCTTCGATGCCGGCATTTATCATCGCCCGTTCCTCGGGTGTTGGCCGACGGTAGAAAGCGAAAACTAAAACGAACATGGCTATACCGAAAATAGCTGCGAGCCACCACGCAGATACCCACCCCCAGGCCTCGTTCAAAAGCGGGAAAATCGCCGAAGCAAGAACCTGGCCCATCGGCACGTACGTGGTGAAAACACCCAGAGCCAACCCACGTCGTCTCATGGGGAACCATTCGGCAATAGCGGAAGGTACGCATACGGCAACCAACCCGAGACCGGCGCCTTCGAGAACGCGGGTAAGGCACAAGAAGGTGAAATTCGTTCCAAAGGTGCCCAGAAGGGAGCCGAGTGCAGTGAAAGCAAGCGATACGAGGATCGAGCGCTTTGCACCCATCTTGGCAACAAGCAGACCACCAGGAATGGCGAGAATGAAGCCCGCTATGTTGAAGAGCGACATCAGAACGCTCACCTCCGACACATCCAGCCCAAGAGCCGGAATGAGAGCCGGGGCGAGAACACCCACTTTGAACATACTGAACGGCGCAACAATCGCCGAAAGGTAAAGCAGCGCAAGCACAAACCAACTGAAGCGTGGTGTGCGCGCCTCCGAAACTACAGCATCCATTACTTCCCCTTTGCCTTTCTCTCCTGTACGACCCCTCTTACGAACAGGGACAAAACAATGACTTTGCCTCGCATCGTTTGACTGGTCACCATTCGAAAAAAACATTGCAAGACAGCTCTTTTCGAATGGGCCACAGCCCCATTCATCACCTCCCCTTGGGTATTAATTCGATTGGCCATTTGTTGGTTTCAAACTTACGAAGCCGAAGAATCCGAATCAATTTGCAATCAATCGCGAATGACTGATGGAAATTACACGGCGGCGAATGTGTAACACTTTGATTACAATGGCTCTTCTTTGAACGGGGCTTCATGCGATTCCCCGAATACGGAAGAGCGCGGATGATCAGCATGCGCAGTTCAAATTTCGTGACAGCCGAGCACACGATAAAATCGAAGATCGAGGATGCGCCTCGCGTTTCTCCTCGCTACCGCTCGACACGAACCGCCCGTGCTACAATGAAGGGTAAAGCATTTTGGCGAGATGCCACCGCATTCGCCGCCCAACGAAAGGACTTACGATGCCCCAGATCACCCGTGAGGACGTGCGCGTTCCCGCCGACGTCATGCCCGAGACCGTCGAGACCTACCTCGACAACTACATGGCCGCCACGCGCGGCACGGGCCGTCTCATGCTCTTTGCCTGCGACCAGAAGATCGAGCACCTCAACAAGGACTTCCACGGCGAGGGCATCGACCCGGCCGACGGCGACCCCGAGCATCTCTTCCAAATCGGCGATCAGGGCACTATCGGCGTTCTTGCCGGTCAGCGCGGCCTTATCGCCCAGTACGCGCGCGATTACCCCAACATCAACTACCTGGTCAAGATGAACTCCAAGACCAACCTGGTCAAGACCGCCCAGCAAGATCCCTACTCCCCGCAGCTCTACGACCTCGAGGCCGTGCTCGCCATGCGCGAGGCCGGCGTCAACATCGTCGGTCTGGGCTACACCATCTACCTGGGCAGCGAGTACGAGGCCAACATGCTGGCCGAGGCTGGCGAGCTCATCGCCGAGGCACATGCCGAAGGTCTGCTCGTCGTGCTGTGGATCTAGCCGCGTGGCGAGGCCGTGACCGCCGAGAAGGCCGCCGACCTCATCGCCGGCGCCGCCGGTGTCGCGCTGTGTCTGGGTGCCGACTTCGTCAAGGTCAATCCGCCCGCCGCAGCCGATGGCAAGTCGAGTGCCGAGCTCCTGGCTGTCGCGAGCCGCGCTGCCGGCCGCACGGGCCTCGTGTGCGCAGGTGGCTCCAAGGCCGACGCCCGCGAGTTCCTCGCGAGCCTCTACGACCAGATCCACGTGGGCGGTGCCGTCGGCAACGCCACGGGCCGCAACATCCACATGCGCTCGCTCGACGAAGCCGTGCGTCTCACGCAGGCCATCAGTGCCATCACGCTCGGCGATTACGATGTCGAGGAGGCCATGGACGTCTTCGAGGGCAAGGAGCACTACACGCTCTAGCATCCTCGCATGCATCTCGACGCCAAGGGGGCCGCATCGTGCGGCTCCCTTCTTTTACCCACGGAGGTATGCGGCATCGGGGCTCCTTAAGCGAACGTCACCTGTTCGGCATGCGGTCGAAAGTCCCGGACCATGAGCGAGCGAAAGGGGCGTACGACCGGAACGACTGGGTCTCGGAGTTCCGGCGGACGTCCCTTTCGCTCGAATCCGTCCCACTGCGCCACGTAACGCGCTACACTACGACCCACGATCCCATCGTCAAGGAGTCCCGCATGCCGCAGACCGAAGTCCCCATAGAGCGCCGCTTTCACGGCTCGGTCAACCTCGTCATCCTGCATCTGCGCCGTGTCGCGCAATCCAACGACATCGACGCCGGTCTCGAAGCCGCGCGGCGCCTGCGCATGTTCGATGCCGGCAACGAGGCCTTCGTGCGCCGCATGCTCGTGCTCGACGAGGCACTGCAAGCTGGCAACGAGCTCTCCGAGCCCATCACGCCCGCGCTCGCCGACGAACTGCAGGCCTGCGCGCTGCGCCTCAATTCCGCCGACCCCGCCTAAGGACCCGACGCATGTCCCGCACGCAAGGCGACAAGCTCGCGAACTATCTCACGATGGTCGCCCACCTCTGCGCCGACATCAACCAGGGGGCGCTCTCGGCCATCCTACCCTTCCTCGTCGTCGGCGCCGGCTACAGCTACCTCGAGGCCACGATGTTGCTCTTCGCCTCCAACATCGCCTCCGGCATCATCCAGCCACTCTTCGGCTGGCTCGGCGATCGCCACCCCTGCCCGTGGTTCATGGCACTCGGCGTATTCCTCGCCGGCTTCGGCATGGCGGCCATCGGCTTCGTG
>UQUH01000052.1 GCA_900544245.1 uncultured Coriobacteriaceae bacterium
GTGGCGTTAGCCCGCCCTCTACCCCGGCTACACCACCGACGTGGCCGCGCGGCTGGCCGCGCACCAGTCGGGTTCGGGAGCCAAGTACACGAAGTCCCACGCACCGGTGCGCCTGGCGGCCCGGGCACGCTTCTACTCCAAGGAACGTGCCATGAGCGCAGAGGCCCTCTTCAAGCGGCTTGATCGCGGGCAGAAGGACGCGTTGCTGGCGAAGGCCGCGGATACGCCACTGGAAGACGTGCTGCGCGCCGAGTTGCCGGGCTTTGACGAGGACACCGCAGGCGAGTTCGTGTGCCGCAGCTTGGCGGAGAACGTGGACCTCGGGTATAAGGACTTCAATTCGAAGCTGCTCCCCACCGTGGATCCCCGCACGATGGCCGGCGTGCGCACCCCGGCACTGCGCAAGATCGCCAAGGAGCTCGCGCGGCGCGAGGATGCCGACGCATTCCTGCGGGCGCTCCCCCATCGTCTCTTCGACGAGAACCAGGTACATGCCTTTTGCATCGGGCTCGAGCGCGACTACGACACAGCATTGGAGCTCTACGAGCGCTTCCTGCCCCATGTGGACAACTGGGCGACCTGCGACCAGCTTCCCGTCAAGGTGCTCGCCAAGCGTCCGGACGAGACACTGGAGCGCGTGGAGCGCTGGCTCGCCTCAAAGCACTGCTATACGATTCGCTTTGGCATCGGCGTGTTGATGCGGCTGTACCTCGACGAGCTGTTCGATGAGCGCTTCCTCGCCATGGTCGCGCAAACGCGCATGCCCGACACCGAGGAATGCCCGGCAAGCGACGACGACATCTACTACGTGGACATGATGCGCGCCTGGTACTTTGCCGAGGCGCTGGCCAGGCAGGAGAAGGCGGCGCTCTCCTATCTCGAACGGCAAGGCGACGAGGCGCTGCTCGACGAATGGACGCGGCGCAAGGGCATCCAGAAGGCCATCGAGAGCCGTCGTATCACTGACGAGATGAAGGCGCATCTGCGCACGCTGCGCTAGGCTACGGGCCCCTGTGTAAGCTCGGCTTTAGCGAGCTCCGTGTACTTGCTGACGAAAACGGTCTTCGCAGCCGTGTAGCCATCACGATCGTGCTCGAACTCCTTCCAGAGCGAGAGCTTGAGGCTCTCGTACTCTCTGGCGACATCGGGATGGGCGTTGAGGTAGTCACGGAAGCAGAGTTCGTCGTTATCGCCGGCGACACGCAGGTGGACGTGGAAGACACGCTCGGCGAAGCCTTCCGGCGTATAGCCCTTGTTGAGGTCTCGATCGGCCATGACCAGGTAGCCATGGGCCGCAAGCCGCACCTTCGCCAAATCGATGGCAGCATCATCGGGCAGCTCGACAAGTATGTCGACGATGGGCTTGGCCCAGATGCCGTCGATTGCCGTGCTACCTATGTGATGGATTGCGTGGGGCAGGTCTGCAGACAGAATCCCGTCGAGCACGGAGGCCTCCTCGCGATACTAGTCGACCCAGCAATCTTGGTGCTCCACGAGCTCGATGGGAAAGAGCTCCCAGAGTTCCTCGAGGGACATGTCAGTCAGGGACTTGGACACAAGTGACTCTCCTTAAGGCGCGGTCTTTGGCATCATTGTAAATGCTCTCGGTTGGATTAGGACAAGCGCGAAAGGATAAGCGAAACTGCCCTGCACAACAAACTCGTGGTTCTCATCTACAAGCGCTTGCGCAGGTAGACCATGTCGACAAGCCGAACACCGCCCTCGAATATGGGGTGGTCATAGTTCTCCGTGAAGAACCCCTCGACCACATGAGAGCGCTCAAAGCCGCATCGCTCGTAAAACGGTATGGTGAGCGGACTATCGCCTGTCCCCACTTGCATGATGTCATACTCGCCCGCATGGCGCTTGGCCACGAAATCGATGAGCATGCGGCCATAGCCCTGGTGCTGGCGGGAGGGATCGACCGCGATGTTCTTGATCTCCAACACGCCGTCGCCCGCATCGTTCACGACGCACTCGCCCACCACGATGCCATCAACTTCCAGGACATACATCGCGCCTTCGTCGAGATAACGATCGACCATGCTCTCCTGCTCGTCAGCAAGCAAGAGCAAGGGCAGGTGGTGCCGCTTGTCGCCATGTTCCTCGCGAATGAGCATGGGCAGTTCTCCTTAAGACGGGGACTTTGACATCATTGTAGATGCCAGGGAGGGGCATCGCATCCGGATGAGCCTTACAACCCCAACGGCGAGATTATGGGTACGCTCGATGGTGAAGAGAGCCTGTTGACCTAGACGAACATTATCTTCTGTCCCGCTGGCACGGTGGCCTCTCGCGTCCTCAACCCCTCCCCTTCCTCCTCTACGCGCTACAATGCTCTGAAAACCTACGAAGGAGGACATGGATGGAGGCGCTCTCGCTCGTGCTGTTCTTGCTGGCGGCCGTGGTGGTCTCCAGCATCATCGGGCGCTTCCTGCCCGCGCTGTCGCTTCCCCTCGTGCAGATCGCGCTCGGCGCCGTCATCGCCGCCTTCGTCACGGGCTCCTTCGACACCGGGCTGGACGCTGAGCTGCTGCTCATCCTGTTCATCGCCCCACTGCACTTCAACGAGTCGCGCCATGCCGATTCCGGTGCCCTCTGGAAGAGCCGTTGGGGCATCTTCTCGCTTGCCGTGGGACTCGTGCTCGTCACCGTCGCCGCCGTGGGCTTCGCGCTGCACGCGCTGCTCCCCGCCATCCCGCTTGCCGCCGCCATCGCCTTTGGCGCCGCCATGGGCTCGACCGACGCGGTTGCCGTCACGGAGCTCTCAAAGGACTTCCGCTTCGGCAAGCGCCACGAGACGCTTTTGACCGGTGAGGCGTTCTTCAACGACGTGACCGGCACGGTGGTGTTCAAGACCGCCATCGGGTTCGCCCTCACGGGGGCGCTTTCCCTGGCGCACGCCGGCGAGGAGTTCGCCCTGGAGCTCTTCGGCGGACTTGTTGGGGGCGTCATCCTGGGCTTTGCTGCATGGCTGTTGCTGGAGTTCATCCGCCGTCGCGGCATCGACAGCCCCAACCTGCACGTGACCCTCGAGCTGCTTTTGCCCTTCGTGATCTACCTCATCTGCCACCAGATTCACATCGGCGCCGTCATCGCCGTGGTCATGGCGGGCATGGTCATGTCGCTTCTCCCCCATCGTCACACGCCCCAGACCGCGCGCCAGCGTATGCAGGCCAAGGGCGTCTGGGACACGCTCGGCTTCATCCTCAACGGCGTCATCTTCGTCTTGCTGGGCATGCAGCTGCCCCGCTTCATCGCACCAGCTGCCGACGGCGGCTTTGGCGATCCGTGGCTCATGTTCGGCGTCGTCATCGTCCTCACGCTGATTCTGGAAATCGTGCGCTTCTGCTGGATCGCGGGGATGGACGTCGTGCACTGCCTCGTCCGCAAGCAGCCCGTGCGCACCCTGCTCGATGGCGAGCACTTTCGCAGCGCCCTGGCCACGGCCTTCGCGGGTCCCAAGGGCGGCATCACGCTCTCGCTCATCCTGACGGTTCCCGCCACGCTGCCGGCATCCGGGGCGCTCCCGGTTCACACCATGCTCGCGTCCATTGCCTCCGGCGTCATCCTGTGCACGCTCTTGCTGGCGAACTTCGCCGTGCCGGCACTGGTGCCGCACAAGGCCGATTCGCGCCGCACGAAAAGGCAGGTGGATGCCGAGGCACGCCTGCTCATGAGGGTCATCGAGTCCGTGAGGGCCGACGCCCACCGGACGGGGTCAGTCACCGGGGAGGCATCAGCGCAGATGGCGGCCGCAAACGACGACGTGGACGAGCCTGCCACGGTCATCGTGATGAAGCGCTACGCCGACCAACTCGCAGACATCGTCAAGCGCGCCTCCGCCGACGTGGCCGCGCAGGCTCGGCAGGTGATTGCGCAATGCGACGAGCAATACGAGCGCATCGAGGAGCTCGACTCCGAGCTCAGGGAATCCGGTTTCTACGACGGTGACGAGGAGACCGGGGACCCGTCGATCCTCACCGCGCATTTCCGAGCCCTGCGCGACATCTACGATGCGGTGGAGGACGTCCAGGCCCAGGCCCTGGCCCGCGAGCTCGAGTACGTGAAGGAGATGGCCCATGACGGGCAGATCGATCCCAAGCACGCCAAGGAGCTCCGCAACGACGTGTACATCCAGCAACTCACGCTCTGAGACGACGGGGCCAGGGCAGACAGGAGACGAATACGAACGACGCACAGAGACATAGGGGCGCATCCCTCGGGAAGGACTCGATAATCGTCGGGTTCGCCCTGTTCGCGATGTTCTTCGGGGCCGGCAACCTCATATTCCCGCCGACGCTTGGCCAGCTCAGCGGCAGCCTGTGGCCCTGGGGATTCGTCGGCTTCCTGCTCGCTGACGCCGTGCTCTCGTGCCTGGGCGTGTTCGTGATCAACGCCGTGGGCGGTCCGCGCCGCGCCTTCGAGGATGCGCTTGGCAAGACGGGCGGCACCATCCTCGGCACGGCGGCGATCCTGTGCCTGTGCGTGCTGTTCGCCATGCCCCGCACGGCGGCGACGACCTTCGAACTCTCGGTCGCCCCCTACCTCGGTGATGCGGCGCCGGGATATCTCGCGCCCTTCTCCATCGCGTTCTTCGTCATCGTCTACCTGCTCGCCTGCCGCAAGTCGCGCGTCGTCGACATCATCGGCAAGTTCTTCACGCCGACGCTGCTGATTGGCGTCGTGGTGCTGATCGTCGCGGGAATCGCCCAGCCCATCGGCCCAATCGAACCCCCACTCACGAGCACCGTGTTCCAGGAGGGTGTGCGCGCGGGCTACCAGACCATGGACGTGCTGGGTGCAGCGGCCTTCTCGATCATCATCCTCGACTCCGCCCTCGTGAAGGGCCGTCCCGAAGGCCGCGAGCGCATGACGCTTCTGGCGCGCGCGAGCATCGGCGCCGCGGTCATGCTCGGAATCATCTACGGTGGCCTGGCCTACCTGGGCGCGACATCGACGTCGTTGGGAACGGACCTCACCCAAGCCGGCTTGCTCGTGGCGATCGTGCAGTCGCTGCTGGGCGAACCCGGCATCGTCCTGCTGAGCGCCATCGTGCTCCTCGCCTGCGTGACGACGGCCGTTGCTCTGGTGAGCTCGGCTGCCGACTACTTCTACGCACTGTTCGGGAAGAGGGTCTCATACAACGTGCTGCTCCTAGCCGATTGCGTAATCGGCGTGCTCATCTGCGACCTGGGCCTCGACGCCATCATCCAGCTGGCCGACCCGGTCCTGGGCATCGTGTATCCGCCGTTCATCACCGTGGTGGTGCTCCTGGTCTTTCACAAGCGCATCAAGGCCAAGGGACTCTACCGGGGAGCGGCTATCGGCGCCTTCGCGGCGGCTGTGGTTCTGGAGCTGCACGCCATGGGCATCATCACGTTCATGCCGCTCGATTGGCTGCCGTTGCATTCGATGGGGCTGGGATGGCTGGTCTTCGCCGTGCTGGGAGGCATCGTCGGCTGGATTATTGGACGTACGCGCAAGGGAATGCTGAGCAAAAAATATGACATATGACGAGGAGCAGATGATGGAGATCAGGAGCTACCGACAGGATGATATTGCCGAGATGGTGGGCATCTGGAACGAGGTCGTGAGAGACGGCATCGCATTTCCCCAGGAAGAGGAGCTGGACCTCAAGAGCGGTGGCGCGTTCTTCGCGTCGCAGACGTACTGCGGCGTCGTCGAGGAAAACGGGCGTGTCATCGGGCTCTACATCCTGCATCCCAACAACGTCGGGCGCTGCGGGCATATCGCCAACGCCAGCTATGCGGTCGGCTCGGCCGCGCGCGGCAAGGGCGTGGGCCGCATGCTCGTCGAGGACTCGCTTGCCCAGGGTAAGGCGCACGGCTTTCGCGTGCTGCAGTTCAACGCCGTCGTCGCGACCAACGCCGGCGCACGCCACCTCTACGAGAAGCTCGGCTTCGTGCAGCTCGGCACCATACCCGGTGGCTTTCGCATGCCCGATGGCACGTATGCCGATATCTGCCCGTACTACCACGAGCTGTAGGGTTGACGAGGCGGTGGGCCGGGACATGAGCTATGGGTTGGGTTAGCGCGGCGCTGCTCGCGGCGCTCTTCGCGGGCATAACGTCGATTCTCGCCAAATGCGGCGTGCGAGAGACCGATTCCGACATCGCCACGGGCATTCGAACCGCGGTCGTGCTCGTCTTTGCCTGGATCGTGGTCTTTCTCACCGGAGCGCAAGGCGGGATATGCCGCATCGCTCCCCTCTCGTGGACGTTTCTCATCGCCTCAGGGCTCGCGACCGGCGCATCGTGGATCTGCTACTTCAAGGCGCTTTCGCTCGGTGACGTCAACAAGGTCGTACCTGTGGACAAGTCGAGCACGATCCTGGCCGCGATCTTCGCGATCGTCCTGTTCGGCGAGACGAGCAACCTCGCGATCAAGCTCGCTTCCATCGTCGCGATCGGCGCGGGCACCTACCTCATGATCGAGAGGAAGGTGGGGCAGGACGGCGGTGACGCGCGGGATGGCAGCGCGGGCAGGCGTGGATGGCTGTGGTACGCCATCGGGGCCGCGGTGTTCGCGGCGCTCACCTCGATTCTCGCGAAGGTCGGCATCGAGGGCGTCGACTCGAACCTGGCGACCGCGATCCGCACCTGCGTGGTGCTGGCGATGGCGTGGGGCATCGTCGCTGCGCGCAGAAAGCTTCAGGCCGTGTGCGACGTGCGCCCCGTCGAGGCGCTGTTCCTAGTGGCGTCCGGCATCGCGACCGGCGCGTCGTGGCTGTTCTTCTACTACGCCATACAAACCGGCCAGGTGAGCATCGTCGTGCAGATCGACAAGCTCTCGATCGTCGTGTCGATCGCGTTTGCCTGGTTGTTCTTGCACGAGCGGCTGTCATGGCGGGCGGGCATTGGGCTCGCACTCATCGTCTGCGGCACGGCGCTGATGACGGCGTTTCCGTAGGGACGGGAGGATGCGAACGCCCTGCGGTTCCTTCACGGCACGTAGCGCAGCCCGGCATTCGCGATGGTAAAGTACGCGGTAGATAATCAGAAGGAGCGGCATCATGAACTTGACGGGTATCGAGGAAAACGGCGCGCTCTGCGTCCTCGTGGAGAGTGACGAGCCGGTTATCACCGACGCGCAATCGGCAATCGACCTGCTGATGAGCGCGCAGTACGACGTGGGATCGAAGGACATCGTGATTCCCAAGCAGCTCGTCGACGAGGACTTCTTCGTCCTCAGCACGGGGCTGGCCGGTGAGGTGCTGCAGAAGTACGTCAACTACGGCGGCCGCATGGCCATCTACGGCGACTATTCGCGCTACACGAGCAAGCCGCTCAGGGACTTCATGTACGAGAGCAACAAGGGCAGGGACTTCTTCTTCGTCTCCACGAGAGACGAGGCCGTTGCCGCGCTCGCGAAGAGCCGCTGAAAAGGAGTGCGTGGCGGGGCTTACGCAGAGACAGGATCGCCGTATTCGCGCCACATGGCGGCCTCGGTGACGACCCATTGCTTCCCGTATTTCCTCGCGTCTACGCCCGAGACGAGCTTGCCATAGGAGATGGCCTTGCGTAGCGTCGACTCGCTCAAGCCCCAGAGCTCAGTAGCATCCGCAAACGATATGAGACCATCGAATGGCGTCTCCTCCAGCGCACCGTTCTCCCATAACTCGTCACAAGACAGGTCAATATCATCGTTCCATACGATGCCGTACCCACCGACATCGACCTCGGCGCTACCGAAGACGTTGGGGTCTTGCAGTACCTTGAACGCATCGAACCTGCTGAGTAGCGGCACGACATCATAGACCTTGGTAGCTCCGTTGGCGAAGATCACACTGAGCCGCATACCGGGAAGCGGATACACCTCTTTCACCTTATGAAACACCGTGCGCCTCCTCCCCTATGCCAACGGGTCGAGCTTCCTGAACTCCTGCGTTTCCCACATCTCAAGCAACTCGCTTCTGTGTATCACAATCCACTCTCTGACCAAATCGGATGCCCTTGCAGGCAGCCCTCCGTCAATCAGCGTCCAGTCCTGATATCAAAGGCTCCGGCATCCTCCCCGTATATTGCATGAACATGCGGAGGATTATGCTCCGACTGGAGAAAGTACATCTTGACGGCAATTCCGTAAAACCTTGCAAGCGTCGGCATGACAGTGCTTCACCTCCTGGCAGTATATCACGATACCGTGATATACTGCCATTAGACCTTATATCTAATACGCATGCGAACTAACCATCTAATCGGCCCGTTGCGTCACTCAAGAATTGTATGCATAGGGTGAGACATGAATAATCGGAGCATCGTCGGAGCAGGACTTCTCTTGCGGCTTCCCCCCAGCTCGTGCCCCGTACCAAACATTGTCACATGCAAAACATCGTCGTATTCGGTATCGTTCCATCATATCAAGCGATTGCATACACACGCGAACGCATCCAGGAAGGATGATCATGCAGAAGCCGAACAAAGTGCCCACCGTCTCCCCCACCGCGCACGTAGCGACCAACGCAACCGTCATCGGCGACGTCACCATCGGCGATGAGTGCTGCGTCCTGTTCAACGCGACCATCCGGGGCGACTGCGACAGCTTCGTGAGGCTAGGCGAGCGCACGAACGTGCAGGAGGGCGCCTGCCTGCACGTGAGCCACGGTTCGCCCACGATCATCGGCCATGACGTAACCATCGGTCATGCCGCGGTGGTACACGGCTGTACAATCGGCGACCATTCGCTCATCGGCATGGGGGCCACGGTGCTCGACGGCGCCATAATCGGGAATCACTGCCTTGTCGGGGCCGGAGCGCTCGTGACGGGCACGGTGCGCATCCCGGACGGCATGCTCGTCGTCGGAGCGCCCGCACGGGCAAAGCGTCCCTTGACCGACGAGGAGAAGGCCAGCCTGGAGGAAAGCGCCGCCGGATACGTGGAGGTGGGGTACCAGCTGGCAAGCGAAGGCTGGCTGCTCACGGGCGAGGTGCCCAAGCCGCCGCTAGGATAGCTTACGCAACTGAGCGGCGTCTCGCGCTTTTCGAGGCGCTGCGATGCGCCCTTCCTCATATGCAGACAATCCCAAGTGCAGACTATAATGTTCCCAGCAGCTTATGGGTGATTGGAGGGTCCATGTTTGACAACAACAACCAGCCGCAATCCGGCATTCGAACGCTCTTTGGACCCAATGGCAACGTGTCTGCCGTAGTCGGCTCCGGCTCGAACACGTTTGCCGTCATCGGATCCGGGGATCACGATGGCCTTTACTTCCGAAACGGCAACATAGTCTCTGGACCCGATGGCATGCATGCCGTCATCGGTGACGGTCCGATCAAGACGGTTTTTGGCCCTCACGGAGAGGCGTACGCGATTATCGAGAACGGCTCGAGCGGCACCGTGTTGTAACGCCCTCATGCTGCCGCAAGACACAAACGCAGCGATTGCCTAAGTAGAAAGCATTCTTATTAACCCATGAGCACTTGCTCAAGTACGTCCACGAGAGCCGATTTCCTATCACCACCAGCATGCTGTTGCACAGGGGACAGGCCCCGATATGCACATCACGCCCGAGGTCAACAACAGGAAGGTCAAAGTCAGGGGCTTTGATCATCGCGATACCCCGAGGTCTTCTACACGCGGATGGCCGAAGTGAGATAGTTTCGCATTAAGCCAATCATTTCATTGGACGGTTTTTATCGATTTTGCAAAAGCGTTCAGCTTATTGAATGGTTTTGGCGTCTTGGATGAATCTAGTTTTCGTCAGAAAAAGCACTGCTCGATAAACTTCTTGCCACGAAGGGTGTCGATCCACTCCACGGGAATGCCCTCTTGCACCTCCCTACCCCCGAATTGAAGTGGGATGAATAGGCGAGACGTGCGAATGGCGAACATCACAGCGTCTCGTAATGAGTCCACATGCTCAGGACCTTGACGATGCCATCGAACGCCTCTCCATTAATCTCAGAAGGCCCCTCAATGACCTCATATACAAAGCGATGCTGACGATTGATGCGCCTGGAGTACATGCCCGCGAGACTTCCAACCAGCGGCTCGAAAGCAGGCGGATAGGCGAACGGATCGGATGCGATAACCGTCACGAGCTTCTTAGCCTTGGCATCCAAGCCGGCAGCTTTCAGCTTCTTCGCGTCTTTGGCCGCCTGTTTCGTAAAGATAACCTTGTACACGGGTTACCAATCCAGGGCATCAGCAGTGACACAGTTATCGATGTCCTCGTCATGCGCTTCGATAAGCTTTTCTGCCATGCCGGGTACGCCCAGGATGTAGAGAGTCTCCTCGATAGCGGACCAATCGTCCTCGCCGACAAGAACCGCACCCTTACCTTTGGAGTTGGTGATGGCAACGGGCTTGCAATCCTCGTTGACGCGCGCGATGAGGTTGTAGATGTCTTTACGGGCGGCGGTAGCCGTTACGCTCGTCATAGCGACTCCTTTCGGGCGATTATATCGATGATTCATATTATACGTACGTAATTACGTACGTCAATGGAGCGCAAGGCGAGAGGTGGGGTCATCACATCAATCATCACCATCGGAGTCCTCGTCGCCCGTGAGCTCGTCATTGGCAAGCATGAACTCGGTCACGTTGTCGAGCACGTCCACGTCGCCGTCAAAATCCATATCGAAAAGCATAAACACCATCGTCGGCATATGTGCATTAATACCAGTCTTTGGCATACTCAGCATAGCGAACAGGCGTTATATCATAGTTTTGCATATCCATCACACGTTCTAGCAGCTCTTCGCTTACACCATTTTCAATCATGCTTTTCCACACCCTCGATCTCTTGCGATGCAAAAGCAAAAGTCGCAAGTGTTCATAAAAAGCGCCAAGAGAAACATGGGAAAATAAATACCCGCTATTGTCGAATGCAACGTAGGGAAACTTTTCTGGAATCCAAGCATGACTTAGGTCACATACATTATCTCGCTGGGTTGACCTAGTGACTTTCGGGTATGGGAAATAAATATTTCCTAATCCATAAATTCGACCATACGCATCAAGGATTTCGGATAGCTCATCGTACGTTAGACCAAAGGCCTCTCGGGTAGCCTCTTTGTCTTCTTTTTGCGACACATGAGTGCGTATTGGGGGTGCGCCCGTGATCCTGGAGAAGAGTTCTCAAGGAGGATCAGGTGTCG
>UQUH01000053.1 GCA_900544245.1 uncultured Coriobacteriaceae bacterium
ACGACGAGAGTCCATTTGGGGGGCGCCGGCCCCGCCTGCCATGCCACTCGCCCAGGCCCAATGCAAGTTGAAGCCACCGCAGCGTCCGTCGACGTCAAGTGTCTCGCCCGTCGCGTAAACGCCCGGACGCAACCTCGATTCGAGGGTGAGCGAATCGAACTCCCACGGGGAGGCTCCTCCGCGCGTCACCTGAGCCTGACCGGTCTCGGCAAGTCCCGTGACCTGCACGCGAAAGCCCTTGGCAGCCGCGACGATCCTGGGCAGCATCTCGGGCGTCACCGACTCGGAGGGCTTGAAGCCGGCCGCACGGACGACGGCATCGTTCACGCGCGTATGAAAGCAACCGCACATGAACTCCGTGAGGTTTGGTGCCCGTCCGAAAAGCTCGCTGGCGCTCGCGGACAACGACGCGTACTTTGCCGAGAAATAGCCATCGCATTGGCCGGGGCTCAGCTGCGGCAAGAAGTCGAGGCTCAGGACGGCGCCATCGCCGACCTCGCGCGACATATCGAAGATCACGATGCCCGAGAGCCCGTAATCGCGAAACAGGACCTCGCCATAGCGCACGGCACGCGGCTCGGTCGCGTCTTCGTCCACAAAGGCGCTCACGCGCGCCCGGGCCCGCACGCCCGTGAGCCCCTTGAGGGGCCTGGTATCGGTCTTGAGGGGACAGAGCACGGGCGAGAACGGCTCGATCGTATGCCCCAGGGAAACGAGCAGGTCCGTTCCGCCACCCGTCGCGATAATAACGCGGTCGGCACTGAAGTCGTTTCCGTTCGCACAGATGATCCTGTAGCCATCAGGCTGCATTCTCGTGATCTCCACGACCTTCTGACCGCAGCGAACATCCACGGCATGCCACTTACACCCCGCGCGAAGCACGTCAAGCACGGTATTCGCGGCGTTTGACAGCGGGTAGATGCGTCCTTCTTCCTCTTCGGAAACGAGTAGGCCAAGCTCACCGAAGAAACCGAGCACCCGCGTGGGGGAGAATTCCTCGAGTAATGGCATGATGGCGGCACCATTGCGATAGTCGGCAGGCTCTACCCGGGCGTTGGTCAGGTTGCAGCGCCCGTTACCCGTCTTGAGAATCTTCTGCCCGACGCGCGATGCGCCTTCGAGAACCGTCACGTCGGCACCGGCGCGCGCGGCGCAGATCGCCGCCACCAGACCGGATGCCCCTCCGCCTACCACCACAACGCGCACCCTGCCGCCCATCGAGTTCCCCTTTTCCCGGTGACGCGTGCCTAGCGTGACGCCGAAGCGCCTTCCTCGACGCGCTCCATGACTTGAGCGGCCTGCTCCTCAGCCTGCTCTTTTTGGTTGTTGAACGCCACGGCGATCATGAGCTTGATGCGGTTGAGCTGGTTGACCTCGCTCGCACCCGGATCATAGTCCACGGCCACGATGTTGCTCTGCGGATACTGGCGGCGCATCTCCTTGATGACCGCCTTGCCCACGACGTGGTTGGGTAGGCACGCGAAGGGCTGGCAGCACACGATGTTGGGTGTTCCTTCCTTCACGAGCTCGACCATCTCGCCCGTGAGCAGCCATCCCTCGCCCATGGTGTTGCCCAAGTCGATGATGTCGCTTGCACCCTGGGCGATATCCTCGATGCGCATGATGGGCTCGAAGCGCTCGGAGGCAGCAAGCGCCTTGCGTACCGGATCGCGTAGCTTCTCGAAGAAGGCGACGACACCCTTGGCACCCACGTACTTCTTGAGGTTGGGCGTGAGCTCCTGATGGCGAAACGCCGGATTGAGCATGCCGAAGAGGAAGAAGTCGACAAGGCCGGGAACGTTGGCCTCGCAGCCCTCGTCTTCGATGATCTGCACGATTTGGTTGTTTGCCGTGGGGTGGAACTTGACGAGGATTTCGCCCACCACGCCCACGCGTGGCTTGCTACCAAAATCAACGCAGGGGAGCGTGTCGAAGTCATGGACGATCTCGTTTATGACGCGCTTGACGTCCTTCCACTTGAACTCGCATACATTCTCTTTGAGATAATCCATCCACTTGCGGAAGAGCTTCTCGGCGCTGCCCGGCTCCTTCTCGTACGGACGCACACGATACAGGCACATCATGAGCAAATCGCCCAGGATGAGCGCCGGCACGGCGGTCTTGAGCATCGTGGGCGTGACCTCGAAGCCGGAATTGCGCTCGCCGGTGTCGTTGAAGGACAGCGAGATGACCGGCACATGGTCAAGCCCCGCCTCATGCAGGCCTTTGCGAATGAGCGAGATGTAGTTGGTCGCGCGGCAGCCACCACCGGTCTGCGTGATGATGAAGGCGGTCTTGTCCATATTGTACTTGCCACTGGTGGCCGCTTCCATGATCTGGCCGGTGACGAGAATGGACGGATAGCAGATGTCGTTGTTCACGTACTTGAGGCCCGCATCCACGGCCGATGGGTCCACGCTCGGCAGCAGCTCCATGTTGTAGCCGTAGTGATGGAAGATGGGCACGAGCAACTCGAAGTGGATGGGCGACATTTGCGGGGCGAGAATCGTATAACCCGCGTCCTGCATCTCCTTCGTGTACTCGGCGCGCGGAAACTCGGTCGAAGCGGCGTCACGGTTGGGCGCGAAGTCAAATGTACCCAGATCGCAACCGTCCGCCATGGGTGGTTCAACATCCTTGGAAACGGTGTCTGCCCTGTCCGCACGCAGCGTCTCGACGGAAGCCGCCGCGATGTCGACGGCCGCCGAGCTCTTGCCCGGCTGCGTGGGCATCTCGCGCAGCTCCTCCTGCTGACGCAACGCTGCCATGAGCGAACGAATGCGGATACGCGCGGCACCTAGGTTGGACACCTCGTCGATCTTGATGACGGTGTAGACCTTGCCGCTGCCCTCGATGATCTCCTGCACCTCGTCTGTCGTGAGTGCATCCAGACCGCACCCAAACGAGTTCATCTGCACGAGGTCGAGATCGCTTCGCTGGGTAACGACCTTGGCTGCGTTGTAGAGACGCGTGTGGTACATCCACTGGTCGTACACGCGCAGGTTACGCTGCAGCTCGCCCAGATGGGCCACGGAATCTTCCGTGAGTACGGCCATGCCATAGCCGCAGATGAGCTCGGGCAGCGAATGGTTGATCTCGGGATCGATATGGTAGGGACGACCCGCCAACACGATGCCGTGGCCGTTGTTCTCCTCGATCCAACGCAGCGTCTCCTCGCCCTTGGCGCGCATGGTCGACTTGAAGTCGAGGTCGGCCTGCCACGCGAGATCGATGGCATCGGAAATCTCGACGCGCGTCGGCCACTGCATGGCCAGCACGTCGACACCTTGAGCCCTGAGGTCTTCCTTGCGCTTCTTGACCAGATGCTCGAAGAGGCGCTTCTTGAGGGCCTTCTTGTCGTCATAGGGAATGAATGGGTTGAGGAATTGCGTGCGGCTGTCCTCGAGCTCGTCGATGTTGAGCTTGAGAGCCTCGGAGTAGCTCATGACGATGGGACAGTTGTAATGGTTGTTTGCGCCCTCGTCCTCCTGACGCTCCCAGCGGATACAGGGCATCCAGATGAAGTCGACGTCCTTGTCGAGCAAATCCATGATGTGACCGTGCGACAGCTTGGCCGGATAGCAGGCGTTTTCCGAGGGCATGGACTCGATGCCAGCCTCGTAGGTCTTCTTGGTGGATTGGTCCGACAGCACCACGCGATAGCCAAGATGCGTGAAGAAGCTGTGCCAGAACGGATAGTTCTCGTACATGTTGAGCGCACGCGGAATGCCCACGGTACCGTACTTGGCAGCCTCCTCGACGAGCGGTTCGCGGTCGAAGAGCAGCTTTTCCTTGTACGCGAAGAGATTGGGAACCTCCTTGGCGGGTTTCTTGATGCCGGCACCACGCTCGCAACGATTACCAGTGATGAAGCGACGATGCTTGCCGGTCTTCTCGTCAATGCCGAAGTCGTTGATGGTGAGCAGGCAGTTGTTCTCGCAGCGCCCGCAACGCACCGCCGTATGCTTGATTTCGAGCTCGTCGATCTGCTCGGGGCGCAGCAGCGTCGACTTCGCGCCCGTCGCGCGATCACGCGCCAGCAGCGCGGCACCCCAGGCGCCCATGTTGCCGGCGATGTCGGGACGGATGGCATCATGCTCGCTCAGGTTCTCGAACGCACGCAAGACGGCGTCGTTGAGGAAGGTGCCGCCCTGGACCACCGCATGTTCGCCCAGCTCGGAGGCATCGCGCAGCTTGATGACCTTGAACAGCGCGTTCTTGATGACGGAATACGACAGGCCCGCCGAGATGTCTGCCGGCGTCGCACCCTCTTTCTGCGCCTGTTTGACGCGGGAATTCATGAAGACGGTGCAGCGGCTGCCAAGATCGACGGGGGCCTCGGCCTTGAGGGCCTCGGCGGCGAAGTCCTCGATGGACATGTTGAGCGAGGTCGCGAATGCCTCGATGAACGAACCGCAACCCGCCGAGCACGCCTCGTTAAGCATGATGTGCTCGATGATGCCGTCCTTGACATGCATGCACTTCATGTCCTGGCCGCCGATGTCGAGGATGAAGTCGACATCGGGGCACAGCTCGCGGGCGCCGCGCAAATGCGCGACCGTCTCGATCTCGCCGGAGTCGGCCTGGATGGCCTCGAGCAATAGCGCCTCGCCATACCCCGTCGTGGTGGTATGCCCGATGGTCACGAGCGGATTGTCATCCGCATCGCGCGGAATCTGGCTTGCAAGGTCGCCGAGCATGGCACGAGCCGCCCCGAGCACGTCGCCCTTGTTGTTGACGTAGTAGCCATAGAGGATCTCGCCCTTCTCACCCACGAGCACCGACTTGAGCGTCGTGGATCCGGCATCGATGCCAAGATAGGCAACGCCACGATAGTCCGCGAGGCTCGCCTTGGGCACCGTTGCCTTGGCATGACGCTTGCGAAACGCCTCGTATTCGCGCTCATTCGCGAACAGCGGCTCGAGACGTTGCACCTCGCTGCCCTGGATGCTGCCCAGGTTCCTCATGCGCTCCTTGAGCTCGGCCAGACTCACGATGTCGTCGTTGGCCTCGGAGGCAAATGCCGCGCCCCGAGCGACGAACAGGTGCGACTCCTCGGGGATGATAGTCGTCTCGTCGGTGAGCTCGAGCGTCTCGATGAAACGCTGGCGCAGCTGCGGCAGGTAATGCAGCGGACCGCCCAGAAAGGCGACGTTTCCGCGAATGGGACGACCGCAAGCGAGGCCCGAGATGGTCTGCATGACGACGGCCTGGAAGATCGACGCGGCAATGTCCTCGCGCTTGGCGCCCTCGTTGAGCAGCGGCTGCACATCCGTCTTGGCGAATACGCCGCAGCGCGATGCGATTGGATAGATGATGTTGTGCTCCTTGGCCATCTCATCTAAGCCAGAAGCATCGGTATTGAGCAAGGCCGCCATCTGGTCGATGAAGGCGCCCGTGCCACCGGCGCAGGTGCCGTTCATGCGCTGCTCGATACCGCCATCGAAGTAAATGATCTTCGCGTCCTCGCCACCGAGCTCGATGGCGACGTCGGTAGCGGGAATGATACGTTCGATGGCCGTCTTGTTGGCAATGACCTCCTGCACGAAAGGCACGCCGAGCCAATTAGCAAGCAGCAGGCCGCCCGAGCCCGTGATGGTGATGGTCGCCTTGCCGTCACCCACCGCCTCGAGCGCCTCGTCGATGATCTCGACGATGGTCGCGCGCACATCCGAATGGTGGCGGCGATACACGCTGAAGACGATCTGGTCATCAGGGTCGAGCACGAGCAGCTTTACCGTGGTCGATCCGACGTCAACGCCAATTCGAAGCATGTCCTGCTTGCAATCCTGGATACTCATGCGTGCCTCCTCGGAGCGAACGGGCAGCTAGTTCTTGAGCGAGTTGATGGGTGCGGGAATACGTCCTCCGCGATGCGCGAACACCGTTCCGGCATGGGTGTTGACCGGCATGACGGGTGCTTCGCCGAGCAAACCGCCAAAATGCAGGGTATCGCCGGCGACCTTGCCGATAGCCGGAATCACGCGCACAGCGGTGGTCTTCGTGTTGATCATGCCGATGGCGGCCTCGTCTGCGATAATGCCGGCGATTGCCTCGACGGTCGTGTCACCGGGAATCGCGATCATGTCGAGTCCCACGGAGCATACGCAGGTCATGGCCTCGAGCTTCTCGATGGAAAGTACCCCATCCTCGGCCGCCTTGATCATGCCCGCGTCTTCGCTAACGGGAATGAAGGCGCCGGACAGGCCGCCGACGCTCGAGCTCGCCATGACGCCGCCCTTCTTGACGGCGTCGTTGAGCAAGGCAAGCGCGGCCGTCGTGCCCGGGCCGCCTACCTGCCCAACGCCGATGGTCTCGAGAATCTGCGCCACCGAATCGCCACGGGCGGGCGTGGGGGCAAGCGACAGGTCAAGAATGCCCTTCTCGTAACCCAGACGCTTGGCAGCCTCGCGCGCGATGAGCTCGCCGGCACGCGTGATCTTGAAGGTCGTGGCCTTGATGGCCTCGGCAACCTCGGTCATCGAAGCATCCTTGGGCAGGTCCTCGAGCACTGCGTTGACGACGCCCGGGCCGCTGACTCCGACGTTGATGACCTCGCCAGCCTCACCGCTGCCGTGCATGGCACCGGCCATGAAGGGGTTGTCCTCAACCATGTTGCAGAACACGACGAGCTTGGCGCAGGCAATCGAATCGCGATCTGCCGTGATCTCGGCGCACTCACGTACGACTTGCGCCATGCGCAGCACCGCGTCCATGTTGATTCCGGCGCGGGTCGAGCCGATGTTGACGCTCGAGCAGACGATATCGGTACTGGAAAGCGCATGCGGGATGCTGTTGATGAGACGGCGGTCGCTATCGCTCATGCCCTTTTGAACGAGTGCGCTAAAGCCACCGATGAAGTTGACGCCAACCTCCTTGCCAGCGCGATCGAGAGCCGCGGCGATGGGCGTGAGGTCCTCGGCTGTCGTCGCTCCGCAAATTTCGGCGATGGGCGTAACCGCGATGCGCTTGTGGATGATGGGGATGCCGAACTCGCGCTCGAGCTGCTCTGCACAGGGCACGAGGTCCTTTGCCGCCGTCGTAAGCCGGTCGTAGACGCGTTGCGCCATGACGTCGATGTCCTCGTGGACGCATCCGCGCAGGGAGAGTCCTAGCGTAATGGTGCGGATATCGAGATGCTGCTGCGTCACCATCGAAAGTGCTTCGACAACCTGCTTCGGTTCTATAGCCACGGGCGCTCCTTTTGCCTATTAACTACTTTGAGACAAGAACAATCACGAGCTTATGATTGTATCTCAATGCCTCTATTTATCTAGGCTCCAGAGCTTATCGAAGCATTCGGAGAGCTTGCTGATGACAGGGCCGGTCGTTCCCTCCACAGGGATGATGCCAAATTCATCGCTTACGGCAAAGACTTCAGCACCATCGTCAGACGGAGCTTCGGTCTGCATGACCTCGTAGCCGAGCGTCGTGGCCAGGTCGCGCACGAGCGTATCGGCAGCATGACGCGGCGTCTGCCCGACGAGGAGCTGACCGTCCTTAGCAACCCACAGCGTGCCGGGCACTTCGTCTGCGTCGAGCATCGCACGAGTGAATTGTGGAGCTGGATGCAGCTCCTCGAGCTGTGTATCAACCATACCCTCGGGATCGATGGTAAGAACGATGACACCATCGGGCATTTCATAGAGCTTGTTATCGCGCACCCACTCCAGGCGCGAGCGTACCCATGCCTGCACGGCAGGCCCTACGTTGAACGAACCGAGCGAGCGCAGCCGGCGTTCGTAAAGGTGAATGGTCTTGTTGGTATAACGCCAACGAAACTCGAGCTTGGAAGCGGGTAGGTTTTGCGCGCGCCATTCCTCCTCGCTGATGCCCTCGTTCTCAGCGATGTCTGCCATGCTTTCGGGCTTGGCGTTGCCGACCTTGTTGTACGGAATCGTATCCATCTTGAGTCTCCGTGCACGTTTTTTGCGTTTATGTGAAGCTAATCAAACTGCCTTGCATGTTTTTTGCGCTTTCCTAGGAACAGGACAGGCAGGGTGCACGTTTTTTTCGTTTTCCTAGGAATGCTGCGTTCTTAACCCTAGGAAAACGCAAATAATCTGCGCCACGTGTCAATCAGCCCTAGGAAAACGCAAATTTTCGACAATTCGTCAATCTTGACCCTAGGAAAATGCGTATTTCTTGCATCGCGAACCGAAAAGCTCAAGAGAGAAAACGCTCCCTGCGCAAACGCGTGGTCCCGCCAAATCTATCCTAATTTAGTGCCTGAAGTGACGATGCCCCGTGAAGACCATTGGCATGCCGGCCTCGTCTGCGCACTCGATGGAGAGGTCGTCGCGAATCGAGCCACCGGGCTGGATGAGCGCCGTGACGCCGGCATCGCGCAGAACCTCCAGCGTGTCGGGGAAGGGCAGGAACGCATCGCTCGCGGCAACGGCGCCCTTGGCCTCCTCGCCTGCCTGGTCGACGGCGATGCGCGCGGAGTTCACGCGATTGGGCTGACCGCCGCCAATACCGACGGTACGCGTGCCCTTGGTGAGAATGACCGCGTTGGACTTCACGCACTTGCAGCAACGCCACGCAAAGAGCAGCGCCTTGAGCTGCTCGTCGGTAGGAGCAGTCTTCGTGGGGACGGTAAAGGTCTCAGGATCCTCAGCCACCGTATCGATCGTCTGCATGACGACGCCGCCCTCGACCGCGCGGATGTCCGGATCACCGCCAGCGGGATTGATTCCGCCGGTGCGCAGAATGCGCGCGTTTTCCTTTGCGGAAAAGACCTTGAGCGCTCCCTCGTCATAATCCGGCGCGATGACGACCTCGATGAACTGCTTGTTGACCTCGACGATCTCGCGAGCAACGTCCTCGGTCACCGTCTGGTTGAACGCCATGACGCCGCCAAAGGCACTCACGGTGTCGCAAGCCCACGCATCACGATAGGCCTCGAGCAGCGTGGCTCCCTCGGCAATGCCGCATGGCGTGAGATGCTTGATGATAACGCATGTGGGAATCGCGTTATCGAACTCGCGCACCGAAGCCCACGCGGCATCGGTATCGAGATAGTTGTTGTAGCTCAGCTCCTTGCCCTGCAACTGCTCGGCCGCGGCAAGGGTGTGCTTATCGGACTCGGGAGCCGGCCCGGGAACGCCCACGCGCTTGCGCTTGTAGAACGCGGCCTGCTGATGGGGGTTCTCGCCATAGCGTAGGTCGGCGACCTTGTCGAGCATGACGCGCTCGTCGGTCCAGAAGGGACCGTCGTCGATGAGCTCGTTGTGTAGCCAGGAGTAGATGGCGTTGTCATAGGCGCTCGTGAGGCGGAAGACCTCGAGCGCGAGCTTCTTGCGGGTTTCGAGCGTGGTCGCACCGCCATTTGCGCGCATCTCGTCGAGAATGGTGCCGTACATTGCCGGGTTGGTCACCACGGTGACGGACGCGTGGTTCTTGGCAGCGCTGCGCAGCATGGAGGGGCCGCCGATATCGATATGCTCGACGGCGTCCTGATAGTCCACGCCTGGTTTGGCGATGGCCGCCTCGAAGGCATACAGGTTCACGACCACCAAATCGATCATGCCAATGCCGTTGTCCTCGGCGTCCTTCATGTGACTGGCGAGGTCACGACGCGCAAGCAGGCCGCCGTGCACCTTGGGATGTAGGGTCTTCACGCGACCGTCCATCATCTCGGGAAAGCCCGTGAGCTCGTCGATGGCGACGACGGGGATGCCCGCCGCCTCGAGCACCTTGGCGGTACCACCCGTACTCACGATCTCGACGCCGAACTCGTCGACAAGTGCACGGGCGAAGTCCTCGATGCCCGATTTATCGGTGAGAGAGATGATGGCGCGCTTGATTTTGGGATCTGGCATGAAAGCCCCTTTCCGCTTTGACCAGTACTTTCTAGGAATTCTCGATGACCTTGAGAAGCAGACGGGTCATGTACTCGAGCTTGTCCTCTTCGACAATGTTGGCCGTATCCTCGGCCGTATGCCAATCGACGGGTGCAACTCCGTTATCGGCAAAGCCCATGAGCGTCAGCGCGCGCATGCCGGCAATCATGGCAGGCGTCGCATCCGTGTTGCGCCACTCGAGGCTCTTGGCCTTCATCTCGCTACCCCTGACCTCCTTGGAGGCCTTCTTGACGAGGCTCATGAGGCGACGGTCCGCACGATGGGGTTTGCCCGTCCCCTCGACGTCGACGTAGGAGATCGTCCCGGCGCCAACCGCCTCGAGATTGATGATGAGCGAGCCGCGCAGCTCGGAGGAATGCAGGTCGAGGAAGTTCTTCATGCCCTGGCCGCCAGCACCGGAGGCGCCAAGCGCGACAAACCAGACCTCCTTGTCGAGCAGATCGTTTTCGGTCATGGACACGACGGATTCGCGAATCTGCGCCGCGCGTTGGCGCACGGCGTCAAAGGCGCTTTCGGCCTCCTCCTCGAAGTAGCCGCCGCCCTTCCAGCCGTAATCGTCCTCGTCGCTCCAGGCGTCCGAATCGCTCGCGCCATAATCGTCGTTCGCGTTCTTGCCCTTGCGATTGAACAGACCGCCGACCTTGTCGACAGCATTGCGAAAACGCGATTCGGGAATGTTTATCTCGGTCGTTTGTCCTGCGGCCATGAAGCTATCGAGCGCGGCGTCATCCGCGATCACGCTTTCGGACGTTTCGGCAAAATCGGAGAAGTCACCGGCGTCGACAACGGGCATGGCACCCGAAAGCGCGGGGAACGAACCGGTGAGCGATGGGAACGAAGACGTGCTCGCGGCCGAGGCGAGCGTCTCGTTTGGCTG
>UQUH01000054.1 GCA_900544245.1 uncultured Coriobacteriaceae bacterium
CCCCGTCAGGGAAAGGGCAACGTATGCCGCCAGATGTTTCGCGACATCGACGCCGCGTATTACCTCATGGTCGATGGCGACGATACCTATCCGGCCGAGGCGGCTCGCGAGCTACTCGCGCCCATTGCCGCCGGCGAGGCGGACATGACCGTGGGTGACCGCATCTCCAACGGATCGTACAAGGCGGAAAACGGGCGCCGCTTTCATGGCTTTGGCAATGCCCTGGTGTGCAGGCTCATTCGCGTCCTGTATGGGCATTCGTTCGAGGATGTGCTCACCGGCTATCGCGCCTTCTCGCGTGCGTTCGTGAAGACCATGCCCGTCATGTCCAAGGGGTTCCAGATCGAGGCCGAGATTTCCGTCTGGGCCGTCGACCATCGCTGGCGTACGCTGAGCGTGCCCATCGACTACCGTGACCGCCCCGAAGGTTCCGAAAGCAAGCTCTCGACCTATGCAGATGGTGCTCTCGTGCTCGCCACGATCGTCAGCCTCTTTCGCGATTATCGCCCCATGGCGTTCTTCGGTTGGGTCTCGCTCGTCCTCGTCGCGTTCGGCATGATCGCAGGCATCCCGGTCATCGTCGAGTATCTCGACACGAGCTACGTGAGCAAGCTACCCTCGGCGGTGCTTGCCTCGGCGTTCATGATCTGCGCCGTGCTCTCGTTTGCCGTGGGCGTCATCTTGGACGCGGTTGCTCGGGCCAATCGTCGCCAATGGGAGCTCGAGGTGTACAGGGCGATGGGGAATTACTCTTCGTCTGGAGACTGCGCGTAGCCTTCACCATGCATGCTCTTCGTGTCGAGCCGTTTCTCGAGAAGCGCCAGCCGTTGCGTGGTCTGGGTTTGCTTGATGACGAGCTGGCTGATGGTGCGCGTCTGCCCAAGGCAAAGAAGGAGCAGGAAGAAGATGGCGGCCGAGAATATGAAATTCGAACCTAGGTCAAAGCCAGTGAGGCTTGCCAAGGCGAAGATAGGCTGCGGAAAGATGGCGATGATGAGGAGAAGCACGCTGAGCAAAATCCACGTGAGGCTGTAGCGTAGGAGCAGCTTGTTTCTCTTGACCTGATAGACGGTGTATATCAGGAATGCGAGGCTGAGCACGATGAAGACGATGCTCAGGGTGATGTTTTCGCTGCCGATCATTTGTTCTTTATCCTCCCATGCCTCGTGATGCCCTGGATGACGATTGCGAGAGAGACCTTGATCATGTAATACACGCTCGAAAGGGCCTTGATGGACGAAGATCCCCCTTGGCGTTCGTTCATCTTCACGGGGACTTCCTTGACTGACAGATGATGCTTGAGCGCGGTGACGATGGATTCCGGTTCGGGATAGTCAATGGGGTATTCCTGGCTAAACAGCTCGATTGCCCGGTGGTTGCACGCTCTGAATCCGGATGTGACGTCACTGATGCGTTTGCCTGTCATGAACTTGATGGCTCCCGACAGCCATCGTATGCCGAGGCGGCGCAAGCCCGTGGAAAGGAAATCATCGGCACTTGCATCGATGAATCTCGACCCTATGACAAGGTCGGCTCCGTTTTGAATGGCATCGACGAGAGCCGGTATGTAGCGTATGTCATGCTGGCCGTCGCCGTCGAATTGGATGTCGATATCGTAGCCGTGCTCGCGCGCGTACATATGCCCGCATTGCACCGCACCGCCAATGCCAAGGTTACTGCACAAATCGAGGACGGGGATGTCTTCGCGCCGACATGTCTCGAGAGTCGAATCTTGCGAGCCATCGTTTACGACGATGAAATCATAACCAGCTTGACGGATGGTCGCGGCAACCGTCACGATGGTTTCGTCCTCATTGTATGCGGGGACGATAAGGAGCACCTTTGGTTGGGAGATGCTCTTTTCTCGTGTTGAGGGCTGACCGTCAGTCATGTTGCCTGGGCCTCTTGTCCTGTTGCCGCCGGATGGCGTATGGCGTTATGTCAATGCGTCGATACGTCAAGTGGATTGATTATAGAATACAATGATTTGCACGCGAGCCTTGTCGCGATGATTGGCGAAGCCGTGAGTGCAGATGGGAGTGTCAGATGAGCTTGCTTTCCGAACTTAAAAACTATCCGCCCGCGACGGTTCTCGGAATGGGGTTTTCCTTCTTGTGGACAAAGCTGTTTTTCCGGGGTGCGGATCTCATTCGTAAGCCCCTGTATTTCCGTGGCAAGAAGCGTAACTTTCATTATGGGTCCGGTTTCAGAACGGGCAGGGGGTGTCGCATCGAGCTCTTTGGCGATGGCGAGATTCATCTTGGGGACCATTGCCATATTGGCGATTATGTGCACATCGTCGCTTCATCAAGCGTTGAGATTGGGAATGACTGTCTCTTTGCCTCCAAGATTTTCATATCCGACACGAGCCACGGATCCTATGGCGAAGGGGGAAGCTCGCCCGAGACACCTCCCGAAGCGCGGCCTCTCGTTTCCGATTCCGTGAAGATCGGCAAGAACGTGTGGCTTGGCGACGATGTCGTGATTCTCCCTGGCGTGACCGTGGGGGACGGCTGCGTGATAGGTGCAAATGCAGTTGTCACGAAGGATATCCCCGACTATACCGTTGCCGGCGGCTGCCCGGCGAAGCCCTTGAAGAAATACGATTTCGATGCGCGTACGTGGGGGCGTGCGTGATGCGCTCTGTCGCGGGCTCTTCATCGTGATTCGTTGCAAAGCATGAACTGCTATACTCGTTGCACTGCCAAGATGCGAGGATGTAGATGAAATCAATACTTGTAACCGGCTCTAATGGATATATCGGACGTCATGTTTTGCCCGTGTTGGCAAAAGCTGGCGCGCAGGTCGTTGCCGTCGACAGGACGATCGACAAGTCGACTGACGCAGACGTCCACATTGCGGCAGACATCTTCGATGGGGATGCAAATATCCTCGAGGCCATCGGGTTTGTCCCAGATGCGTGTCTGCATCTTGCGTGGCGCAACGGATTTAATCACAACGACCCTTCGCATATGAATGACCTGTCGGCTCATTTCTCGTTTCTCATGGACTTGGCGCAGGCTGGCGTAAAGCAGGTCACCGCCATGGGAAGCATGCACGAGGTAGGCTACTGGGAGGGTGCCATCACGAGCGAGACGCCCTGCAATCCGCAGAGCCTTTACGGTATCGCCAAGAATGCCTTGCGCGAGTCGCTTAGCGTCGAGCTTCCAAAGCTCGGTGCCATTCTTCAATGGATTCGCGGATACTACATCTACGGTGATGACGAGAATGCCCAGTCCATTTTTGGCAAGCTGCTGAGGTCGGCGAAAGAGGGCAACACGAGTTTTCCGTTTACAAGCGGGAAGAACAAGTATGACTTCCTTCCCATTGACGAGCTCGCCAGACAGATTGCCGCAGTCGTCATGCAGGATGAGGTCACGGGAATAATCAACTGCTGTTCAGGCAATCCCGTGAGCCTTGCCGATCAGGTTGAGGAGTTCATCAAGCTTCATGAGCTCGACATCACCCTTGAGTACGGTGCGTTTCCCGACAGGCCCTATGACTCCCCGGGCGTTTGGGGGGATGCGACAAGCATCAATGCGATAATGGGTGCATTGGAATAAATAGGACCGATTCGTCATTCTCATGTATACGACAAATGACCATACCTTCGTTGTCTGCGCTTACAAGGAAAACCCCTTTCTCGAGAACACGATTCAGTCGCTTAGGAACCAAAGCGCTTTGGGAAGAATCCTGATCTCCACCTCTACGCCCAACGATCACATTCGCGGAATCGCGAGTAGGTACGATATTCCGCTCGTCATCAATCCGAACCCGCATTTGGCCGGTGACGACTGGAACTATGGCTACAACCAGGCCGACACCCCGCTTGTGACGTTGGCGCATCAAGATGATTGGTATGAGCCCAGCTTTCTCGCCAAGACGCTCGAGGCAATTAACCGATACCCTGGCGAGGAAGTGTCGATTGCGTTTACGGATTACTATGAGATTCGCGAGGGCAGGCGAGTTGAGAGGAACGCTCTTCTATTCGTTAAGAGAGCGATGAACACGCCGCTCAAGTCCAGAGCCTTCAACGGCTCTGTCCTTCTCAAGAAGCGCATTCTCGCATTTGGCGATTCGATTTGCTGCCCTGCGGTCACGTTCGTGAAAGAGCATTTGGGCGAAAGCATCTTCGACACGAAATACGTGAACAGCTGTGATTACAAGACGCTCGTCGATCTCGCATGCGCAAGGGGACGCTTTGTCTACATTCCCAAACGCCTCATTGGACACCGGATATATGTCGAGTCTGCGACCACTCTGAATCTTGCCGATAATATCCGAAAGAAGGAAGATGCCGAGATTCTCGAGACGCTTTGGCCGCGTCCAATTGCTCATGCCATCAATTCGATATATGCGTTGAGCGAGAAGAGCAACGAGCTACAGGAAGGCTAGGGCGCGGATGGAAGCAAAGCACTTGTTGTCCAAAAGAACGGTGCACGTAAATACGGGCGTCTTCTATGTTATTGCCGCGGCGCTCTTCATCATCCTCAACTTGCTCGTGTGCTATCAGATCGCCCATGTCCGCACCGTCTTGTTGTTGGGTACATTTGTAGCATTTCTGCTGTTGGCCATATATATCGTTATCGCAGTCGTGGATAGAAAAAGGTCTATTGCCACCTCCACCATTTTTCTAGTGCTTCTGGTTTTCCAGGGCATGCTGTACATGGCGGTCTTTTTGCCGATGACGGTTCCGGACGAGATCTACCACTTCTTTCAGTCGTACCTATATTCGAATGCCTTGATGTTTGTCCCTTCCGATCCTGGCAGCGTTGCCATGAGGGGTTCAGACGCGACATTTCTTGAAGTGATTTCCACGACGCTGAGCGGGGAATATTATCCAAAGGTTGCGGAGGAGTTCTCGTTTTTTGCAGATGATAACGCGCTATCGAGTACCACCTTGTTTTCGAGCGACCGATTCGATATGGGCTCCAACCCCCCTCAGGCAAAGATCCTTTCTGCCCTTGGCATAACCATCGGAAGGGTTTTGGGATTGGGCGCCGTGCCCGTCTACTACCTTGGCAGGCTGTTTAACTTTGCGGGATTCGTCGCGCTGGCCTATTTTGCGGCGCGGTTTACTCCGGTGGGCAAGCGAATCTTCATGGTCGCATCGTGCTTGCCCATGACATTGCATGTCACTGCATCATATTCCTATGATGCGTGCACTATCGGCCTGGCGTTTCTGTTTACGGCGCTGTGTCTTAGGGGCATATATTCAAAATCAAAAATGACGACCAAGCTCAAAGTTGCAATTATTGTCTTTGCGGTTTTGCTGGCTCCGAACAAGGCCCTCTATTCCGTATTGACGCTTCTTGTCTTTCTCATTCCCCAATCACGGTTCAAAAGCAAAGGGGAATCATGGGCATTCAAATTCGGCGTTCTGCTCTTGGCATGTGCCGCAGTTCTGCTGATGCGCCTGCCGACCCTGTTGGATTTGACCGGAGTTGCGGGAGGTGGGAGCGAGCCGTTCGAAAAGGGAGGACAGACGGGCGTTCTCTATACCCTCTCTGACATATTGAGCGATCCGTTTGGCTTCGCGTCTATGTTCCTGAGAACACTGAATCAAATGGGGGATTGGTGGATAGGGACCCTAGTTGGTCGCTCTCTTGCATGGTTCCAGTTTTCGGCCCCGTGGTATGTTGCCCTATCCTTCTTGCTCGTGCTTTTGCTTGCGATTCCAAGGCCCGCCGAATCGGATGTAGATATAACGTCGGTGCAAAAGGCAGTGTTCGTCTGCGTTTTCGCCATCGGCGCATTTCTCGTCATCCTGTCCATGTACTTTGCTTTCACATTCAATACCGAAGCGGTTATAGACGGCGTTCAGGGACGATACTTCCTTCCCCTGCTTCCGATCTTGCTGCTCGTGTTCAGGAATGGGGTTATCGTTACGAATAAGGACTACGGTCGCGCCCTCTTGTATACGATGGCCGTTCTCAATGTCGCCTATGTCGTCAGGATATATGTGATGGCGTTGGCCGGTGGCGTGTAGAGGGCGTTTTCCGCTCACATAACGCACACATACCTGCAGCTCGCCTGCTGATTTGGCGTTGTCGCAGGAACGTTTCTGGACCGTTGCGTCATCGGAGAATGTCTGCGTTGTATCTTTCTCCTCTGGGAATATGATACGCGCTATTTCCAGGCCGTCTTTTTTGACGCAGGGCATCCAAGAAAGAACGAACGCATGGGAAGACACGTTGCTGACAATGTAGATGATAAGAAAAGCGCGCCTCATCGTCGTAGGGGGTTCACTGCGCTCGCGTCGATTGCCCTCTTTGCTCTGGTCGTTGGCCTTGGGGTGTTTGGCCTGCATTCGATGGGCATGTCTACGGGTCCCGAACCAGACGGAGCTTCGGACTACGTGGCCTCCATGGCCGGAAATGATGCTGCGGATGGTGAACAGATCGCTTCCCTTCAAGTATCAAGTGATCCTCAATACGGAGATTTCGAGACGGGCAAGGTGCTCGTGCACGTCGACGAGTCGACGGACCTGGACAGCGTCAATTCCATGCTCCAAGGTCTGGAAGTCGCGAGGACAAAGGATGTCTCCGGCCAGGACGTCTCCGCCGGTTTTGTCGAGGTCGAGGTCGATGCCACGGTCTCCATGTCCGGGGTCTTGAGCGCCTTCGAGGACGGGGGGCTGAGCGCGCAACCCAATTTCGTCTACTATCTTGCCGAAAGCGATCAGAGTTCTGTTTCGCCGGAGCAGGTCGCGCCTGCTTCCGTCCCTCAGGTCCCCTCGCAATCGGCCGTTGCCATGGAGACGGCTGTCGATCTGGGCGTGACCAGCGTCACTGTCAACGATCCCGGTGCCAGTCAGGAGTGGTATCTCGAATCGCTCGATTTGTATAGAGCTTGGGGCATTCAGACGAGCGAGTCCGCTAGGGGGCAGGCGCCCGTTTCCGTCGCCGTCATAGACTCCGGCTGTCTGGTTTCCCACGAGGATCTCAAGGACAACATCGTCGCGACCTATAATTCCGTTTCCAAGGTCGAAGGCGCGGATCAGGTCGAGGACGAGGGCGGTCACGGTACTCACGTTGCGGGTATCGTATCCGCTCGAGCAAATAACGGTATTGGAGCTATCGGCGCCTCGTACAACGCCGGCCTTGTCATCGTCAAGGCGAACGACGGGTTGGATACGTCTGGCCAGCCCGCCTTTTCCACCGTGACTCTCGCCTCTGCTTACCAATGGTTCTTGGGTGATAGCGGCAATGGCCAGAGCGTTGCCGAGCGCTACAACCTGCGTGTCGTGAACATGAGCCTGGGTGGCCCCAGCGCCGTCGACGCAGATGATGCCCTCTACGCCAAGATAACGCAGGCAAGGGAGGCGGGGATACTGACGGTATGTGCGGCGGGCAATAGCGGAGGGGCTAACGCCACTCCTCCTTATAACGTCATTCCCGGCGACTACGCCGATTGCTTCACGGTCATTAACCTTCGAAAGGGAAGCTCGACTACTCCCAACGATTCCTCGGGAACGTATTACGTCGAGCGCAGCTCTTCCTCGAATTACAACGTCGAAAGCGGGGAGTTCGCGAAAGCGAAGAGCATCTCCGCTCCCGGCACCGCAATTTACAGCACGCTCTATTCGGGCACGGACCAGTATGGTGAGAAGAGCGGCACGTCGATGGCGTCTCCCGCCACGGCGGGTGTCGCGGCCCTCATGTTTGCCTATGATCCCAGCTTGAGCGCCGCGGACGTGCAGGCCTTGCTCGAACAGACGGCGACGGATATAAACACGTCCGGCTGGGATCGCGAGACGGGCTACGGCGAGGTCGACGCGTACCATGCTCTGCAGGTGCTAAGTGCCGAGATCGCGCTTGGGGATGTCCCTTGCGGGGAAAGCGCCGAGCTCGCGTTGTCGTGTGCCGACGGGTCATCGACGCCGGCATCCGAATGGACGTGGACTTCCAGCGACCCGGGCGTTTTGACCGTCGACACTGCGACTGGAACGGCCAAGGCAAACATGAGGGGAGCCGTCACGCTCACCGCGACCCATCCTTGCGGCAGGGCGATTTCGAAGGAAGTCTCCGTCGAGGCCGTGGACCTCTCCGGTGCTCAGGTTGCCTCCATCGACAATCAGCTCTACACGGGGGATGCCCTCGAGCCCGCCATCTCCGTATCGCTCAACGGCCAGGACCTGGTCTTGGGAACCGATTACACGGTCTCTTTCTCGAATAACGTCAACGTTGGCGATGTGGCAACGGTCACCGTAAACGGCATGGGCAATTACACGGGCACCGCGACCGTCACGTTCACGATCTTGCCCCGGAGCTTGGGCGAGGCAAGCGTCCAGAGCGTTGATTCGCAAACTTGGAGTGGAAGCGCCCTCACGCCCGTCCCCGTCGTCCGGTTCGGTAGTCGAACGCTCGTCAACGGGCAGGATTTCGACGTTACCTATGAGAACAACAGGGATGCTGGTACCGCACGTTTCGTCATCACGGGTAAGGGAAACTACACCGGCGTCATCGATGGGGAGTTTGCCATCGCACCTCGTGATCTCTCGAATGCTTCGGTGAGCATCGCGTCGCAATCCTACACGGGCAAGCCCATCGAACCCGATGCGGTTGTCACGCTCGGTGGTATTACGCTTGTCAAGGGCATCGACTACATCATCCAGTACTCCAACAACACGAATGCGGGAAACGCTACGGCAAGCATCACCGGCATTGGCAACTATTCGGGTGCCAAGGATGTCTTGTTCACCATCAGCGGAGGCGCCCTTTCGCCGCTGATGATCACGATTAACAACACGCCCGTGTACTCCGGTTCGGAAGTCAAGCCGGGCATCACGGTACGCGCCGATGACGGTACCGTGCTAAAGGAGCACGTCGATTATGTCATCACGGGCTATGGCAACAACATAAACGCGGGTAACAATACCGCTTACGTGTATGTCAGGGGCAAAGGTTCCTACACGGGCGACGTGCGAGCCTCGTTTACCATCAGGCAAGCGTCGCTTGCCAGCGCCACCGTGGGCGTTGCGACCCAGAAATACACCGGAAGTCAGCTCAAACCGGAGCCGACCGTCACACTGAGAGGGTACGGCACGCTCGTGAAGGGGCGCGACTACACGGTGAGCTACGGCGAGAACGCCAAGGTCGGCACGGGAAGCGTCACGATCATCGGAACGGGCAACTACACGGGGTCGCGGAAGGCGACCTTCGTGATCGAGGCGAACTCGAGTTCGCAATCAACGCAGCAGAACCAGGGGTCGTCCTCGAGCAGCTCGACTACGCAGAAGCCGTCTCAGCCTACAGACCAGCAATCCGCGGTGACGGGCTCGTGGGTGCAGTCTGGCGGCAGGTGGTGGTTCTCCTACGACGCCAAGACGAGGGCCGCCCAGAAAAAGGCCTACCCGGCAGGCGAGTGGGTAAAGATCGGCGGAAAGCAGTACCACTTCGACGGTGCCGGCTGGATGCACTCCGGGTGGCTGTCGCTTTCCGGCAGGTGGTACTGGCTCGGCGCAGACGGCGCCATGAGGACGGGCTGGCACCTCGTGGGACCCGCCTGGTACTACATGGGGCCCGACGGCGCGATGTGGACCGGCAAGAAGGGGATAGGCGGCGCGACCTACTACCTCGACCCCTCCGGCGCCATGAGGACTGGCTGGAACCTGGAAGACAACACCTGGTACTTCTACGACGGCTCCGGCGCGATGGCGAGGGGCTGGCGCAACGTGGGTGGCGCGTGGTACTTCCTCGACAGGTCCACGGGCGCGATGCGCCAGTACTGGCTCGACGACGGGGGCCGGCGCTACTTCCTGCTGTCCTCGGGCGCCATGGTGACCGGCTGGGCGAGGGTGGACGGCACCTGGTACTTCTTCGGGCCCTCCGGCGCCATGCAGAAGAACCGCTGGGTCGGCAACTACTACGTGGGATCCGACGGCGGGATGGCGACGAGCACGTGGGTCGGCCGCTACCACGTCAACGCCAGCGGCCTGTGGGACGCGACGCGGTAGGGAGACGAAGGCGGCCCGAGTCGCTTTCATCGGGACGATTCACCCGTCTGTAAGAATCTGTCTGCTGATTTACTCTATAATCTCCTTCAGGGTGCCCCGCATCGTAACTTGGGGCACTTTGCATATGACATTACGGCTCCGTTCGATAGAGATTAGTTGACATGACGATTCTTGATTTAATGAGGCTTATCCAGCGCCATCTCAAGCTGGTCATCGCGTTGCCCATCATCTTCGCCGTGGTCGCGCTCGCGTATTCCTTCTTCATTCAGGCGAGCTACACGGCGACGGCCAATTTCATCACGAACGGAGACCTCGCGTTTGCCCAGGGCCTCGCGAGCAAGGAGGCCACGTCGTATGCCAAGTCGGGCGTCCAGATTTCATGTTCTTCTCAGAGCTCGAACAAGCAGGTCACGATTAGCGCGACCGGTTCGGATGCGACGCAGTGCATAGAGGCGGCCAACACGGTTGCCAACAACGCCGTTAGGCAATACAAGGACTCGGCCACAGGCA
>UQUH01000055.1 GCA_900544245.1 uncultured Coriobacteriaceae bacterium
AGCCGTTTCCGGGAAAAAGAACGCCCCGCAAAGGCTTGGGCGGGTCGTCTTACTGAAAATCAAAAGTGAGAGGATAATCGGGTGGCTTGCAATTTTCTTGTAGAGAATTCCACAGCTTTACAAAGAATTAGAAAGTAATAGTGAAGCAAAATAGTGCCTCTAAACGGGTATTTCTCACTCCCACTCCACCGTACTTGGCGGCTTGGACGTGATGTCGTACACCACGCGGTTAATCCCCGGGACCTCCGCCACGATGCGGCTGCTGATCTTCCCCAGCACGTCGTAGGGCAGCTTGGCCCAGTCCGCCGTCATCGCGTCGGTGCTCTCCACGGCGCGCAGGATGATTGGGCGTGCGTAGGTGCGCTCGTCGCCCATCACGCCCACGCTGCGGATGTCGGGCAACACCGCGAAGTACTGCCACACGGCGCGCTCGATGACGGGCCCGCCGGCGCATCCGCGCTCGACCTCGCCGTTTGGCTCACCGCTCTCCTCGGCGATCATCGCGTTATACGCATCGAGCTCCTCGCGCACGATGGCGTCGGCCTCCTTGAGCATCGCAAGCTTCTCGGGCGTCACGTCGCCAATGATGCGGATCGCCAGTCCCGGCCCCGGGAACGGCTGGCGCTGCACGATGTGCTCGGGCAACCCGAGCGCCGTACCCAGCGCGCGTACCTCGTCCTTGAAGAAGTGGTCGAGCGGCTCGATGAGCTCGAAGCTCACCCCGTCGGGAAACGGGATTAGATTGTGATGGCTCTTGATCGTCGAGGCCTTGCCGCCGGTCTTGCGCGCGCCGCTCTCGATGATGTCGGGATAGATCGTGCCCTGCGCCAAAAAGCGCACCGGGCGGCCGTCCTCGGCCAGCTCCTCGGCCACGGCGAAGAACTCCTTCCAGAACTGCTCGCCGATGATGCGGCGCTTCTGCTCCGGGTCGGTCACGCCGGCCAGCAGCCGCGCGTAGCGGTCCTCGGCGTGCACGTGCACGAAGTCGACGTCGAACTGCTTGGTGAAGACCTCCTCGACCTGCTCGGGCTCGTCCTTGCGCAGCAGTCCGTGGTTCACGAACACGCAGGTCACCTGGTCGCCGATGGCCTTCGAGACGAGCGCCGCCACGACGCTCGAGTCAACGCCACCGGAAAGCCCCAGGATCACGCGGCTGTCCCCCACCTGCTCGCGAATGGCCGCGATCGAATCTTCGATGATCGAGTCCATCGTCCAGCTCTTCGCAAGGCCGCAGATATCGAAGAGGAAGTTGGCGAGCATCTGGTTGCCGTGCGGCGTGTGGCGCACCTCGGGATGGAACTGTGTCGCGTACAGCCCGCGCTCGGCGTCCTCCATCGAAGCGACCGGGCAGATGTCGGTGTGCGAAGTGATGACGAAGCCGTCGGGCACCTCGGTCACGGCATCGCGGTGGCTCATCCACACGGTCTGCTCGTGCGGCGTGTCCGCGAGCAGCCGCGAATCGGAACCCGCGCGCGTGATCTTGGCCGGGCCGTACTCGCCCTTGTCGGTGTGCCCCACCGCGCCGCCGAGCGCCACGGCCATGGCCTGCTGCCCGTAGCAGAAGCCGAGCACGGGAATCCCCAGCTCGAAGATTTCCGCGTCCACGCTGGGCGCGTCCTCGGCATAGACGCTCGCCGGACCGCCCGACAGGATGATCGCCGACGGCGCCAGCTCGCGCACCTCGTCAGCCGTGATATCACAGGGTACGATTTCGGAGTAAACCCCAAGGTCACGAACGCGTCGGGCAATGAGCTGCCCGTACTGCGCTCCAAAATCCAACACGATGACCAATTGCTGTGGGGTTGCGGACGTGGACACGAAAGGCCTCCTCGAAGATGTCGAATGTATCGGATGGATTCTACACCCTCCCCCGCCGCCACCGTGTTTCGCGGGCGTGAAATGTCGTGGCGGGGAGCGATGCTTGCCCAAGATGCCGGGCGCGTGACCGCTCTCGGACAAGCCATGCCAAGAATGCCCAGTGCGTGACCGCCGAATGGCACGATTTCAAGCTGTTGCGCCAAGCATGCCGGTCACTGACCATCGACCTTGGCACAACCCAATCAGCCACCCGCAATCTTGGGCAGCGACAGATGTGACAGGGACCTGACCCCTGTCACATTCTGTCAATGGGAGTTATCCACAAATTCTGCAATTTTGACCTGCAGAGAGAATAATTTTATTCACAATTTGAAATAAAAAAGGCCGAATTCTCGCGAAAACGGCCGCTCTTTTTCGCAAAATCACGCGACTGACCTGCGAATATCTAGTTTTCCACAAAATTAATTCTTCAAGATATTAATTATTTCTATCTGTCAACTTATTTTTCAAATTTTTAGTGATACAATCGGTGTGCGGCAAGATTCTAACCATGAATGACAAAATGTCAGGAAATGGAAGACTGCTCGACTCCTCCATCTCGCGCTGACAGAGCTTCATTCGATGGTTGTTTTCGAACCCGAAAACGGATGAGAGTTCTATCAGGAAAGGGGTGAGGAAAATGAGTGAAGAAAAGACGACACCGGCGGCATCCGGCAAACAAGCGGCAAAGATGCTCGGATTCGGTGGCTTCTTCGCCATGACGGCATCGATGGTTATGACCGTGTATGCGTACCCCAACTTCGCATCATCTGGTCTGCATCTGATCTTCTTCCTCATACTGGGTGGTATCTTCTGGTTCCTCCCGGTCGCACTGGTCGCCGCCGAGATGGCGACTGTTAAAGGATGGGAAGACGGTGGCATCTATGCCTGGGTCGGCAACACCCTCGGCAAGCGCTGGGGTTTCGCGGCCCTGTTCTACCAATGGTTCCAGATCACGGTCGGTTTCGTGACCATGGCGTTCTTCGTCCTGGCCGCGATCTCGTACATCGTGGGATGGGACGCGCTCTACAATAATCCGCTCGTCATGTTCATCGGCGTGGCGATCATCGTATGGGTGCTCACGCTCACGCAGCTCGGCGGCACCAAGCTCACCGCCCGCATAGCCAAGATCGGCTTCTTCGGCGGCGTGCTGGTTCCCGCCGTCGTCCTTCTGATCGGCCTGGTCGCGTACCTGGCCACGGGCGGCGTCTCGCAGCTGCACTTTGATGCGGGCGGCATCGTCCCCGACTTCACGAAGGTGAGCACGCTGGTCATCTTCGCATCGTTCATCCTCGCCTTCGCGGGCGTCGAGGCTTCCGCCTCGCACGTGAACGAGCTGAAGAACCCCGGCAAGATCTACCCGATGGTCATGATCGTGCTCTGCATCCTCACCATCGTGCTCGACACCCTGGGTGGTCTCGCAGTTGCCATGACCATGAGCGAGGCGCAGCTCGACGCCAACCTCTCCACCGGCGTCGTCGTGGCGTTCGCCAACATCTTCGACGCGCACTTCCACTGCGGATGGCTCGTGTACGTGATCGCGTTCTTGCTGGCCGCAGGCGTCCTCGCCGAGATCTCTTCCTGGATCGTCGGCCCGTCGCGCGCGCTGCTCGAGACCGCGAACGAGGGCATCATCCCGCGTAGCTTCGCCAAGACCAACAAGCACGGCGTCTCCGTCAAGACCGTCGTGGTCCAGGGCGTCATCGTCACCATCTGGGACGCGGTGCTCTGCGGGTCCATGGCACTGGCGGGCGGCTCGGGCTCGTCAATCTCGTACCTCACGGCAGTCGGCCTGACCGTCGTCATCTACCTCGTGGGCTACGTCCTGTTCTTCCTCGCCTACTTCAAGCTGGTATTCAAGGGCAAGGGCCACGCTCGCGTGTTCCAGATCTTCGGCGGCACCGCGGGCAAGTGCATCGTCGCCGGCCTCGGCCTCATACTCACGGTCTTCGCGCTAATCGTGTCGTTCTTCCCGCCGAGCCAGCTCGACGCGTCGTCCGGCACCGTGTACGTCATCACCCTGCTGATCTGCTGGGTCATCTCAGTGGCGATCCCGTTCGTCATCTACGGCCTGCGCAAGCACTGGAACGGTGGCGTCGACCACAAGCCGCCCACGATTCCGAGCAAGAAGGATCGCATCGCGATGGCTGCGGCACAAGACGCGCCGGCTCCCGTCGGCAAGCACTCCATCCCCTCGCCCGCCGCCAGCACGCAAGACGCGGCCCCCGCGGACACGCCCCAAAAGGAGTGATGTGTCGACGAACCATATCAAGCATGTAAAGGCACGTAAGTTCGTTCAACGTAGGTACCAAATCCGAAGCGATTCGGATAGTGATTAGGAGGAGATTATCATGACTGTTAAAGACATCGACCTCGTTTCGACCGAGGAACTGGCAGAGATGGACGCCCAGACCTCATACACGTCCCCGATCTTCGGCAGCTATGCCTCGGACGTCGAGATGCCCGAGACCAAGCTCAACAAGATGCCCATCGAGCCGCGTATCGCGAGCGAGATGATTCGCGAATACATCGGCACCGAGGGCAACGCCCACCAGAACCTCTGCACCTTCGTCCAGACCTACATGGAGCCCGAGGCGCAGCAGCTGATGGCGGACACGCTCGAGAAGAACGCCATTGACAAGGACGAATACCCGATGACGGCCGACCTCGAGAACCGCTGTGTGAAGATCATCCAGGACCTGTGGCACGCCGACCAGGACGAGCAGCCCATGGGCACCTCGACCGTCGGCTCGTCCGAGGCCTGCATGCTGGGTGGCCTGGCCGCCCTGTTCCGCTGGAAGGCCCTGGCCAAGAAGGCTGGCATCGACATCTACAGCGATCATCGCCCCAACCTGGTCATCACCTCCGGCTACCAGATCTGCTGGGAGAAGTTCTGCCGCTACTGGGACATCGAGATGCGTCTGGTTCCCATGGACGCCGAGCACCTGTACATGACCCCGGAGTCGTGCATGCCCTTCGTCGATGACCACACCATCTGCGTCGTCGCCCTGCTCGGCATCACCTACACCGGCTGCTACGATGACGTCAAGGGCATCGACGCCGCTCTGACCGAGTACAACAAGACGGCCAAGGTGCCTGTCCGCATCCACGTCGACGGCGCGTCCGGCGCCATGGTCGCCCCGTTCATCGAGCCCGAGCTCGAGTGGGACTTCCGCCTTCCCAACGTCTGGTCCATCTCGACCTCCGGCCATAAGTACGGCCTGGTCTACCCGGGCATCGGCTGGGTCATGTGGCGTTCGAAGGAGGCCCTGCCCGAGGACCTGATCTTCTGGGTCAGCTACCTCGGTGGCGAGGAGGCCACCATGGCCATCAACTTCAGCCGCTCGGCATCGCAGATCATCGGCCAGTACTACGTCTTCATGCGCAATGGCTTCGAGGGCTACAAGGAGATCCAGAAGCGCACCCTGGACGTGGCACATCACCTGGTCGACGAGATCAAGAAGATCGGCATCTTCATCATGTACGAGGAGGCCTCCGAGGTCCCCATCCTGTGCTGGAGCCTTGACCCCAAGGCCGGCAAGAAGTGGACGCTGTACGACCTGGACGACCGTCTGCGCATGCATGGCTGGCAGATTCCGGCTTACCCGCTGCCCGAGAACATGCAGGACGTCACGTGCCAGCGCATCGTGGCCCGCGCGGACCTCTCGATGACCATGGCCGACAAGTTCATCAAGGACATGAAGGCAGAGATCAAGAACCTCGACAACGCGACGGTGATCGGTTCGGCAGACACCAACATCGCCCCCAAGAAGTCGTTCGACCACAGCGGCAGGTAACGAACGGCTCCGAGTGAGAGACGAGTTACGTTTACTTTCCTCCCCTACTCACGCCCCGCTTAAGCCGCTAAAGCAGGGCAACGGCACGGTACCGGCTCCCCGATTCGTCGAGGAGCCGGCACTGCTTTATGGGAGACAAATGAGACAACGTCCCTGAGCAACTATCTCATCGGGCGGCGTCGACGGCGAGGCGGATGCGGTTCTCGCGATTGAGCGCCGAGGACTCGGGATCGTAGTCGATGACCGTGATGCGCATGTCGGCGAAGCGCTCGTGCAGCTCGCGCAGGGCCCCGCGGGCGCTCACGTGTCCCTTGAGGCAGCCGAAGCTCAGCAGGTAGATGACGTCGTGGATGCCCTGTTCCTCGAAGAGGGCGAGTTGGTCGAGGTAGCGCACGTCGTCACTCGCGAGAAGCGCGGGGTCGGGCATGATGGGCTCGCATCCGAGCGACTCGAGCATCTCGACGACGTGGTCGTTCATGAAGGGCTCGAACACGATGAGCGGATTGCCGACGATGCCGATGCGCGGGCGAGGATTCGAGTGAGCTTTCTCGACTGCGCTCACTTCGTTCGCTCCGCTCAAAATGACAGAGGGAACCATGTCCTCGGCGGCTCCGCTCGAAATGACAGTATCCCATGGCACCCAGACGTACTCGGGCGTGCGGCCGCAGGCACGCTCGACGATGCGGGGCACGGCATCGGTCAGGCAGGTCTCGCAGACCCGCGGAAGCTCGACGCGCGTGATGCCGGGATCGTCGCGCAGCATGCGGATGACGCGCGCCGCCATCGCGTTGGCGGTGAAGCACGCGTCCTTCACGCAGCTGCGCCGCGCGCACTCGAGGTCATCGGCGTCGAGGGGGCGTTTGGCGATGTCGGCGAGCAGCGAAGCGGTCTTGCCGGGGACGGCGGGGCATTCCTGGCGGAATCTCTCGGCTGCGCTGCCTTCGGCGGTTTTGCCATCCTCGACCTCCCCGCGCATGGCGATGGCCGCGGCAAGCGTGCGCAGGCGAATGCGGATGTGCGCGAGATCGCTGATGTCGTCGATCTTGAGCGTCGTGCACGGCTTGCCCGCCGCGTCGAGCACGTCGGCCGCCTCCTCGATCGACACCGCCTCGAACCCGCAGCCAAACGACTGCAGGAACACGGCATCGAGCTGCGGATGGCCGGCGACGAAGCGCGCGATCCCGACGAGCCGCTTGGCCGGCATCCACGGATGCGGGCCTTCCAGGTGCGCGTTCGCGCACGAAGGGTCGGCTGCCGCGAGGCCCGCCACGCCCAGCACGGCAAACCCCAACTGGGCGAGCTCGCGATCGATGCCGTGCAGTAGCGCCTCGTCCATGTGGTAGGGACGTCCGGCGAGCACGATGCCGTGACGCGACGGGTCCTCGGCAAGCCAGCGCAGGGCGTCCTCGGTTCGCCTCGCGAGCTCGGCGCTGACCTCCTCCTGGCGCTGCATCGCCGTGGAAAATGCACGGTCGAATTCGTCGCGCGTGATGGCGGGTACCTCGTCGCCGGCAAGCTCGTTCACGGCGGCAAGTAACCGCTCCATCGAGGCCTCGTCGCGTACAAATCGCGCGGGACGGTAGTTGGCGAGCTCGGGCGACACAATGGGCGCGAGACCGCCGCCGCTTCGGGCCGTCCCGACGTTGGCGGCGAGCGCGCTGGCGTATCCGGTCTGGACCGGGCAATGGTAGTTGCGCGTGAAGCGCGGCATGAAGACGGCATCGCAGCCGCCCTCGCACAGACTGAAGTAGCGCACGTGCGACGTCTTGGCCGGATAGCACGCGCTCTCGGAAGGCACCGTCTCCCACGCCTCGCTCATGCGGTCGGCCTCGCAGCCGGTCCGGGGCAGCATGACGCTGAAGCCGAGCTCGACGAGCAACGTGCGCCAGAAGGGCCGGTACGCGAACAGCGCCATCGAGTCCATGAAGCCGATGCGCCGCGAACCGCGACTCCCCTGCTGTTCGATGTTGCCAAACGACGCGATCAGGCGCTGCTCGTCGGCGATGACGTTGGGGGCATGATGCGATAGCGGACCTGGCTGGATGGCACGTTCGCCACCTCCCCATCGGCGCCGCGGTTCGTCGAGGCCACGCTCACACCTGTTGTCGCTGACGAAGCAGCGCGTCCTCTCGGCATCGAAGCTCACGACCGACAGCTCGCATGCGTTCGCGCAGCCCGTGCACGTGACCTTCTCGCGGCGGACCTCGAGACGCTGGAGCTCGTCGGGGCCGACAAGGCCACTTCTCGCCGTCGTGTCCGCACCCGCCTCGTCGAGCGCGAAGAGTGCGCAGCCGATCGCCCCCATGAGATGCGCCTGCGTGGGCCGCACCGCCTCGACGCCACATAGCAGCTCAAAGGCGCGCAGCACGGCGTCCGACCGGAAAGTCCCGCCCTGGACGACCACGCGTTGACCGGGCTGCGGGATGCGGTCGTCGCCGATGATGCGATGCAGGGCGTTCTTGACGACCGAGTACGCGACGCCGGCGGCGATGTCCTCGATCGGCGCACCGGCCTTCTGCGCGTGCTTGACCCGCGAGTTCATGAAGACCGTGCACTTGGTGCCCAGGTCGATGGGATGGCGCGCGAGCAGGGCGTCATCGGCGAACTGCCACGGCGTCGTCTTGAGCGCGGCGGCCGTTCCCTCGATGAACGCGCCACATCCGCTCGAGCACGCCTCGTTGAGCGCCGCATCGGTCACCATGCCGTGCCGCACCCACAGCGCCTTCATGTCCTGGCCGCCGATGTCGAGCAGGAAGTCGAGGTCATCGCACAGGTGCCGCGCCGAGCGCAGGTGCGCGGCCGTCTCGACGACGCCCATGTCGACGCCGAACGCGGCACGTAGCAGCTCCTCGCCGTAGCCGGTCGCGCACGCGCGGGCGATCCACATGCTCGGCTTTGCATGCGGCAGGCACGAGGGCGGCTCGATCTTGCGGTACAGCCCGTCGAGCGCCTCACGCAGCGTCTCGACGAGGTCGCCGCGGATGGGTTCGTAGACGCTGTAGACGATCTGCGCATCGGCGTTGAGCGCGACGAGCTTGAGGGTCGTCGATCCCGCGTCGATGCCGAGGAACAGGGGGCCCGTCGCCTCGTAGATGCTCTGGCGCTCGAACTCGGCCTGGCCATGGCGCGCGCGAAACGCCGCGAGCTCGTCGGCGTCCTCGAACAGCGGCGGCAAAAACGCGAGGTCGCTCTCGAGCTCGCCCATGGAGGCGACGCGCCGCTCGAACTCGGCCGTGTTCATGACGACGGGATCGCAGCTGAGTCGCCGCGCGTCATCCGAAAGCAGCGACGCGCCCGTGACGGTGAACAGATGCGCGTTCTTCGGCTTGGCGCCATAGCGTGCCGAAAGCCCGAGCGTCCGGCGAAACGCGTGGACGAGGTACGGCATGTGCTCGAGCGGACCGCCCAGGAAGACGACGTTGCCACGGATGGGGCGCCCGCAGGCAAGCCCCGATAGCGTCTGACGCACGACGGCGTCGAAGACGCTCGCGGCGATGTCGGCCTTGCTCGCGCCGGCGTTGAGCAGCGGACGCACGTCGGTCTGCGCGAACACGGCGCACCGCGAGGCGATCGGGTAGCTGCGGCTCGCGCCAAAGGCCAGCTGGCTCATCTGGCTGCTGCGCATGTCGAGCATGTAGGCGATGGTGTCGATGAAGCCGCCGGTTCCGCCCGCGCACGTCGCGTTCATGCGCTGTTCGGGTCGCTCGTCGAGGTAGATGATCTTCGCGTCCTCGCCGCCAAGTTCGATGACGACGTCGGCGTCCGGCTCGAGAGTGCGCACGGCGTGCGTCGTGGCGACGACCTCCTGCACGAAGGGGATGCCGAGGACGCGCGCGACCTCGATCGCGGCCGAGCCGGTCATGGCGATCGACGCGTCGACAGGACCATGGCGCCAGTTGAGGTCGTGTATGGCCTCGCCCAGCGTGCGTGCGATGTTGGCGCGATGACGCATGTAGGCATCGTAGACGACGGTGCCCGCCTCGTCGAGCACGACGAGCTTGAGTGTCTTGGAACCGGCGTCGATGCCGATGCGATACGTCATGGGCGACCTCGAGCGGGTGAGACAGATTGGACAGGTACATCTGTCTCATTATTATACGAGGCGGAAAATAAGGTGTGAGGGCAAGGTGCAGTCCGATGCCGAGCCGTTGCCTTGGGCCGAATGAGACAGTTGCTCAGAGACGTTGTCTCATTTGCGGCGCTTCCTCCACCAGTGCGACAGCGCACCCGTAAGCCAACCCACGAGGGGGATCGTCAGGAACACCACCCACGCGGGATGCGGCTGGTTGCAGACGAACGCCATGTAGCAGAACCAGCAAATCGCGCCGACCACGTAGAGCGTGCAGAAGAACCCCGCGATGCGCTTCGCGCCGAAAAGACCGCCCAACGCGTAGTAGACGGGAATGGCGGCGATCAGGAACAGGCCGTAGCCCCATGCGTCGTACACGAGGCCGACTAATATATATGCGACAAGCACTACCAGCGGAAACGGAAAGCGGTTCCACGCGCGCAGAAACGACGACCCCCTCTTGCCGGTCCCCATGTACGCGTTCGCGTCGGCCAGGTTGTCGAACTCGCGGTCGTTGATGTGGACGCCGTCCCAGCCCACGTGCACGTGGTCGCCCTTCTTGCCGTCGATGACGTTCACGCCGTCGCGCCAGTTGATGTGGACGTAGTCCTTGCCGTCCTCGACGTGGATGCCGTCGAAGCCTATGTGGGTCGAGCCGTCGCCCTTGCGAGACGTGTCGGCATCGCCGGCACCATCGGCGTCGTCTT
>UQUH01000056.1 GCA_900544245.1 uncultured Coriobacteriaceae bacterium
CTGGCTCGACGCATCCGGCGCGGTGCACAGGGGATGGGCGCTCGTGGGCGGCACCTGGTACTACCTCGATCCGGCCGACGGCGGCGTCATGAGGACCGGCAGGTACAGGGTCGGCAGTGCCTGGTACGTATCTGCTCCGTCGGGCGCGATGTACGCGAACGGCTGGGCACCGCTGGGCTCCGACTGGTACTACGCCTCAGCGTCCGGTGCCTTGGCGAGTGGTTGGGTATGCCCTGGGGGCACGTGGTACTACCTGAATCCCAAGGACGGCAACGTCATGCTCCACGATTGCATCGAGACCATCGATGGGGACCGCTACTCGTTTGCCCATAGCGGCGCGATGCACGCCAACTGCCAGATAAAGCTTGAGGATGACAAGTGCGGCTATGCGGCGTCCTCGGGACGAATCACGCAGATTGGTGTCTTCAAAGACGGCAGCGTCGTCTTGCAAGACGTCAAGGGAAATCCCCTCAAGAGGGGCTGGCATGCTCTTGCGGGCAAATGGTTTTACAGCGCAGATGACGCCGGTTCCATGAAGACCGGCTGGCTTCAGGACGGCGGCAGGTGGTATTGGCTCGAATCCGACGGGGCGATGGCGACGAGCGCGTGGGTTGACGGTGGCAAGTACTATGTCGGTGCCGATGGCGTCTGGGCACCGGTCAACATCATTCAGGACATTCGCTGGCAGCTATCGCACGGCTCGAAACCAGCCCAATACCAGAAATACATCGTCTTGCACGACACCGAAGGTGGCGGTTCCCCGCAAAACGTCATCGAAGGCTGGGCGAGCAACGGACAGCGCGTCGCTGCGCACTTCGTGGTGGGCAAGGACGGAACCGTCGTCCAGTGCGTGCCGATGGACAACATCGCCCATCATGCGGGATACGGCAATCGCGGCTATAACGCCCAGTTTGGCGTGCCCGAAGACGGGCGCGATGACAAGCGCGGGACGAGCAGTTATGACTATGGCATGAACGGCTATTCGATCGGCATCGAACTTGTCCATGAAGGATGGTCCGGCGAAAGATATCCTGAAGCTCAGCTGGATGCTCTTGACAGGCTCATCGCGTATATCGATTCCTGCTACGGGTTCCAGAGCACCATCATCGATCACAAGATGTGGGCGTACGGCAACTCGGACACTTCGGCGGAGTTTGCGGGCTACCTCGCCAACTACCGCAGCAAGCGGACGCATCGCTAAGGTTGCGGTGGCGGGATGGCGCTCCCTGCGGTCGATGGTTTCAGTGTTGTCCTAGCGGAACGCCCAGCCGCACTTCGCCGTATAGGTGGTCTGGTAATAAGCCAACCAGTCCGATAGGGAAGTGGTCTCGATCGTGTTCGTGTTATGGCGAACCAGGCCATTACCCATGTAGATCGCGACGTGGCCGTATATCTGTCCCAAGCCAGTCCTCGTATGAGAGGGCACGGCGATGATCATGCCGGGTTCCATGAAATCCAAGTCTGAGATGTTGCAGTACTTCCAGTACAGGTCACAGGCATTGCCGTCAGGGTGCGGGTACCCCGCGTTCACGTAGACGTAGTTGGTCCACTTGGCGCAGTAGCCGTTGCCCTGATAGGGGGTGCGGTCGACAGCGGCGAGGAGCCTTTCGCTGGCAGCGGCATTCATGTACGGACGCTCGGTTAGCGCTCCGCTAGCGGCGAAGTAATAGGGCTTGCCGTCGATGGTGTGGGTTCCGGTGAGCATCGCTCCCGATGCGTCGAGATAGTACTTGGCGCCATCGAGTTCGAGCCATCCTGTATGCAGGATGCCGGTCTTTGCCTCTCCGTAGAACCATCGGTCCGCAAGGTAATGCCAGCCGGTTAAGACAGTGCCGCTTGCGTCCTGGAGGACAACTTTTCCGTTTTTGCAGACGCCGATCTGCAGCGCGGCGCCCGAAGCGGTGGCGTAGCGATAGGTGCCGTCGTTCGTGTCGACTTTGCAGAACGTGCGCATGGCGCCACTATTGTCGAAAGAGTACAGGGCGCCTTCGATGGTCCTGTTCGTGGCGACGACCATCAGGCCATCCTTCTCGGGGTCGAGCCAGTACCAATGGCCGCCCGTGTACAACCATCCCGTCATGGGAGCGCCGGACGCCGTGGCGTAGTACCAGTCCGCGCCGACGGGAGCCCAGGCGTTTGCGTACATCGCGCCTGACGCATCTGACACGTACCAGGTGCCCCCGACTTTATAGCGTCCGGTCTTCATGGCGCCGTCATCGGGATTGAGGTAATACCACCTATTGCCGAGGTATGCCCAGCCCGTGTGCTTCCTACCCGAGGCGTTCAGGTAATACCAGGTATCCCCGTCCTTGTGCCACCCGGTCTTCATGGCGCCCGAGGCAGTGACGAAGTACTCCGCATTGCCGTCATCGATCCAGGAATCCGCCGCCATCAGGCCGTTTTTGGTTGGATCGAGCCAATACCATGCACCGCCCACGCACAGCCAACCGGTCTTGGGCTTGTCAGCGATCGAGGTGAAGTAGTACCAGCTGCCATCAGCTGTCCGGTACCAGCCCGCCGAGGTGGGATTGAGGGCGTTCTCATCGGGCGTCGTCTGGGGTTTGGAATCGGGTGTGTCCCCCGGCTCGGGCGCCAGCGTGCCCGACGCGCTTACTTGGCCGGTTATCTGGACATCGTGGGTCATGTCGCCTTTTGAGGGAGCGTCGATGCCGATGCGGTGCGCGAGTGCGCCGGACGTGTGATTCTGCTCTTCCTGCGCCATCTCGCGGGTCGAAGCGGGCTCATTTGCCATCTCGTCATCGGCGTGCGCGTAGCCGGCCATTCCAAAGGCGCTTGCGCAGACGAGGACGAAAGAGAGGATGAGGGAGATCCTGACTTGATGAAAGACGTGAGAGAGCATGATGTCCGCACTCCTGGAAGAGTCATTTTCGCTACATTTCGCTGCGGATTATACGCCCCGCAAGAGGTCGCGAACGGCACTCTCGGTGCGCGGTGACCTGTCGTCTCGGTGTGGCGAGAAAGCTGGCATCTGGCACGCATCACTTCTCGCGGTCCATTGCTTGCTTTCAGCTGCTATCATGAAATTGATACCTCGGAGAGATAAACGTGACGGACGAACAGACCTCATATTCGATGATTGACCCGACTGGGTGTGACGTACCACGCACGCTCGACGAGCTGCCCATGGGTGCATCTGCCGTCATCACGAGCGTCGACTGTGATTCTAACCAGCTGCGTCAGCACATCTTCGACATGGGCCTCACACCGGGCGTGCGCGTCACGGTGCAGAAGGAGGCGCCGCTCGGCGACCCGATTCAGCTGTGCCTACGTGGCTACGAGCTCACGATCCGCAAGGCGGACGCTGCGCAGATCTCGATTGGCGACGTCGACGAGAACCCAGGCGACCGCGAGGAGCCCGTTGCCAAGATGAACACCTCGGATCCGGTGCTGGCTTCCGAGACGCTACACCCCTCCTTTGGCGAGGAAGACGTCAACGGCGCCTTGAGAGATGGTGCCGACGAGCGTTACCGTCCTCGACCGGGCGAACATGCCATTCCGGCTAACAGGCCGGTCAACTTCGCGCTCGTTGGCAACCAGAATGCGGGCAAGACGACGCTCTTCAACGCGCTGACCGGTTCGAACCAGCACGTTGGGAACTTTCCGGGCGTGACGGTCGACCGCAAGGACGGCACCATACGCAACCATCCCGAGGCGACGGTGACCGACCTTCCGGGCATCTACTCGCTGTCGCCCTACACGAGCGAGGAAATCGTCTCGCGGCAGTTCGTGCTCGACGAGAAGCCCGACGCCATCATCGACATCGTCGACGGTACGAACACCGAGCGCAACCTCTACCTGAGCCTGCAGCTCATGGAACTCGACGTGCCACTCGTCATCGCCCTCAACATGATGGATGAGGTCGTGGCAAACGGCGGTAGCATCGACGTCAACGTGCTCGAGGCAGAGCTCGGCGTTCCCGTCGTGCCCATCTCGGCCGCAAACGACCAGGGCATCGACGAGCTCGTCGAGCACGCGCTCGTCACCGCGCGCAAGCAGCTACGTCCCGGTCGCGTCGACTTCTGCGAGCCCGATGGTCCCGATGGGGGTGCGGTGCACCGTTGCATCCACGGCGTCATGCACCTCATCGAGGACCATGCGCTCCGCGCCGACCTGCCGCTGCGCTTCGCTGCGACCAAGCTCATCGAAGGCGACTCGCTCGTGACCGGGGCGCTCGCCCTCGATGCCAACGAGCTCGATGCCGTCGAGCACATCGTCGCGCAGATGGAGAGCGAGACCGGCGTTGACCGCATGGCCGCCATCAGCGACATGCGCTTCACCTTCATCGAGAGGACGTGCGCCAAGTGCGTGTGGCGTCCCCGCATGTCGCGCGAACACGAACATTCCCTCAAGGCCGATCGCATCCTGACGGGCAAGTACACGGCCATCCCCATGTTCATCCTCATTATGGCCGTCGTCTTCTGGCTGACCTTCAACGTGGTCGGCCAGCCGCTCTCGGATTTGTTGGGCGAGGGCATCGAATGGCTCACGCAGGCCGTACGCGACGGACTCGATTCGCTCGAGGTCAATCCGCTCGTCATCTCGCTCGTCTGCGACGGCGTGTTTCCCGGCGTGGGCACCGTTCTCTCGTTCCTGCCCATCATCGTCGTGCTGTTCCTCCTGCTCTCCGCTCTCGAGGACACGGGTTACATGGCCCGTGTGGCCTTCTTCATGGACAAGCTCCTGCGCAAGCTCGGCTTGTCGGGACGCAGCTTCGTGCCGCTCATCATGGGGTTCGGTTGCAGTGTGCCGGCCATCATGGCGACACGTACCCTTCCTTCCGAGCATGACCGGCGCATGACCATCATGCTCGTTCCGTTCATGAGCTGCTCGGCCAAGCTGCCCGTCTACGCGTTGCTCTGCGGCTTCTTCTTCGCCCAGTACGCCGCGCTCGCCATGCTGTCGCTATACCTGCTCGGCATCGTCGTCGGCATCCTGGCCGCCGTCGTGCTCAGTCGTACGGTGTTTCGCGGCGATCCCGTCCCCTTCGTGATGGAGCTTCCCAACTACCGTCTGCCGAGCGTGGGCACCGTGTGCCGTCTGGCCTGGGACAAGGCGAAGGAGTTCGCGAAGAAGGCGTTCACGGTCGTGTTCGTCGCTACGATCATCATCTGGTTCTTGCAGACCTTCGACGTGCGCTTCAACGTCGTCGCCGACCAGACCCAGAGCATGCTCGCGGGCATCGGTACGGTCTTCGCGCCCATCTTCGCGCCGCTTGGATTTGGCGACTGGCGTGCCGCGACGGCGGTGCTCACGGGATTCATGGCCAAGGAAAACGTCATCTCGACCATCACGCAGCTCGTCGGCGGCAACCTCGCCTTGCTCACGACGATCTTCACGCCGCTCGCGGCCTACAGCTTCCTCGTGTTCGTGCTGCTCTACACGCCCTGCGTCATGTCGATCATCACGGTGAAAGGAGAGCTCGGTGGCAAGTACGCGGCGGCCATCGTGGTCGTGCAATGCGTCATCGCGTGGCTCGTCGCCTTCGTCGTGCATGGCATCGGGTTGCTGCTGGGGCTATGAGACAGGCTGGTCTGACCAACTGTCTCATCTGCTTACTCCCACGTGCGCTTTTCGATGATGTAGCGCGGGCGCTCCTTGACCTCGAGGTAAATCTTGCCGATGTATTCCCCGATTACGCCAAGCGCTAGAAGCTGGACGCCGCCAAGCAGGCTGATCATGCACACGAGACTCACCCAGCCCGTGACATTCGACCCGATGATGAGCGACACCAGGGCCCAGATTATGCCGGCAAAGCCTATGAGCGAAAAGGCGATGCCCAACCCCGAGATAATGCGGATTGGCTTGATGGACAAGCTGGTGATTCCGTTGATGGCCAACGCGCACATCTTCTTGAAGGGGTAGTGGGTGTCTCCCGCTTGGCGCGCGGTACGGTCATATTCGACGGTGTCCGACTTGAATCCAAGCTGCGGCACGATGCCTCGCAAGAACAAGTTGACTTCCTTGTATTCGGATAGCGCGTCGAGTGCCGCAGACCCCATCAACCGGTAATCGGCGTGATTGAAGACCGTCTCGACCTCCATCTTGTCAAGCAGCTTGTAGAATGCCTCGGCGCTCATTCGCTTGAATGTGGTGTCCGAATCCCGACTGGAACGTACGCCGTAGACGATTTCCGCGCCTACCCTGTGCTTGTCAAGCATCTCGTCGATGGCGCTGATATCGTCCTGACCGTCGCAGTCCATGGAGATGACGGCGTCTGCGTGCAATCGCGCCTCCATCAATCCCGCCAGAAGGGCGTTTTGATGCCCTCGGTTGCGCGACAGGGACAGACCCTCGCAGCATTTCTGCGTGGCGGCAAGGTTTTGGATGATTTCCCAGGTGTCATCCTTCGAGCCGTCGTCGACAAAGCAGACCGTGCTTTTCTCCGAGACCTTGCCTTCGTTGATGAGCTCGTTCATTTTCTGAAGGAACATGGGGGCCGTTATCGGCAGGACTTCCTGTTCGTTGAAACAGGGCACGACAATCCATAGCGTTGGCGATGAGTTTCTTGCGCTGTCTTGGTTCGAGTCGTGCATCATGTGTCATCCTGCTTCGATGTCGTTTCTGCCCATGCCATTCTATCCCGAAAACGATCAAGTATCTCGCAAAGCCGCGATTCCTGTTGTTCCGAGGATGGCGAGCAGGGGTATGAAATGGAGCAGGTATCTCGCCTTGACTTCCCATAGTACGCATAGGAAGATGCCCAGGCCAAAGATTGCGACGATGCACCAAAGCGCGAGCAGCTGCGCGGCAGGAAGACGGGCATTCCCCACTTTTCGAAACGCGCTTGCGTCTTTCCGCCGGATCGCATCCCGTGCCCTTCTCGAAGGGCGCTGAAGATTGAAGGCGAATCGCAGACAGCCGAGACAGATCATGAGTAGAAGCAGGATATGATAGGCCTGCGCGTAATTCGAGTAGACACCGAACACGGTCATGAGGACCTTCGTTTGCGTATCCCAGCCTTCGGTTCCTTCCATCACGCTATTGTTGATAAACGTGGTTTCCTCAAGCAAGGCGCCGACGGCCCATTGGTTCGTCGCCTTGGAGAATGCGATGTGGGCGATAACGCCCGGGGCTCCTCCGAGTTCGTCGATGCGCTCGATCAGCAGTTCCTTATCGGCTTGCCCCTTCGAGTCGATGTCTCCGTAACTCGACGTGTACAGGTAGTCATCCTCGGTGTATTTTCCACCACTTTCCGGATTCATGCCCATCATGATCCAGTGTATGTAGGGAAACTGCTGCTCATAGCGTTCGGTTTCTCCGTAAGCGAGCTCTGTTGGCGTTGCGCGATCGACAAAGAGCGAACAGAGCGACACGCTCAGCGCAAAGGAGACAATCATGTAGAGCGCGAGCTTCAACGCCGTTGACGGGCGTATGCACAAGAAGGCGACGATGATGAAGGCTACGAGCAGGATGGCGACCGTGGCCTTGAGTTCGAAGCCGACACCGCATGTCGCGCCGAATGCAAGGGAGAAAACGATGGGCGCAAACCGATGTCGCCCGTCGTCTCCACGCTCTTTCGCGGTCTCTGGGCATGCCGTATCGGCGCATCGTATATACAGCTTTCCCGCGAAGAAGGCCGCGATGGCCACAAAGAACATGGCTGCCGTATCGGTATAGGGATTAGCGCAATTTGCCCAGATCGGCGCATAGGCCAATAGCATGAAACCGCACAGGGCGCCTCGTGCATACCCCCATACCATGCGACAAGTATAGGAGACGAGGAATATCGCGCAGAGAATGAGGAGCACGTTCAGTGTCGTATGGAAGCCCATGAGCAGCTCGTTGTTTGCGTTGGGCATGAGGGTTTGGATCAGGTCGAAGAAGTGGATCATGAATACGAGCAGGAAATGGTTATTGGGATAGGCGCCGTATCTGTCCAGATAGGGGATGTCGGTGTCATGGACATACGCGCTTGCAATGCTGAATAGGTGGTTGTAGTCTTCGCCGATTCTTCCAAGGAGCACCTGCGATACGAGGAGCATGAGGGGAAGGGCGAGGACGAGAAGCACGAGGAAAACGCGCCAGCAAGTTCGTCCGTTGATGCTGCGCCATCTTGCCGGGCGGTTGGAATCGTGACCCCTCGACGCACGCTTCCCGTGAAGGCGAAGGCCAATGTAGAGCAGGCAGGATCCCATGACAAGGGCGAGCGAGGCCCAGAGCCCGTGTTCGATTGCGTAGCCGACGGAGAGCGCGCATCCGTATGCGACCAAGAGGGCAAAGACGACGACGACGAATGCTTCTATGGTCAAGGCAAGCGCTTTTGGCATACGAAACGGCCAGCCCCTTAATCCAGATGCGCGTACTTGCGTTTACCGCCGGTGACGTGGATGCCCTTGATGCTGTCGACGAACTTGTAGAACTGCGAATATCCCGTGTCCTTGACGTTGAAGTGCGGGAACGTGTCATGCACCTTCGAGGCGAGCGACGTGATGCTCATCGACTTGTTCTTGTGGCGGCCAATTTCGAGGACCATGAACTGCTCGACCTGCTTGATGTCATCGCGCGTGTCCGCGATGCGCACGTCGTAGCCCACGTTGGTCTTCACGAGCTCGAAGCGGTCGAAATCCTCGATGAGTTTGGAGAGCTGGCTGTAGCCAAAGTTGCGGACGTCGAAGTCGGGGAACTTGTTGTTGAGCGCCGCTCCCACCTCGGCAAGCGACGTGGTCCTGCCTCGGTTGTCGTTCGTGTGGATGATGCCGCCCATGACCGCGCCAACGTCGCGCAACGAGACCGTGGTCTCGATGTTCTCCTCGTCGATGGGGGACTGTTCTTCGATCTCCTCGATGTCATCGGTCTCGACGTCCGCGTCATCGCCGTTCTTGCTGCGTTGCAGCTTGTAAAGGTACTCGATGTTCACGAACTTGGTGCAGGCATGCCTGAACGAGATGGCGGTCTGGTTGCGCCCCATGCCGACCACGATCATGTTGCTCTCGCGCAGACGTGCGGCCAGGCGCGTGAAGTCGCTGTCGGAGGAGACGATGACGAACCCGTCGACCTTGCCGGCGTACAGGATGTCCATCGCGTCGATGATGAGCGTGGAGTCGGTCGCGTTCTTGCCCGCCTTCTCGCCGGGCTTGTGGCTCTTGACGTTGCTGAACTGCTGGACGGGCGTGATGGAGTTGTCGAGCAACTTGGGACGCCACTTGGCCGCCTGCGGGTCGGTGAAGTCGCCGTAGATGCGGCGGTACGTCGCCACGCCGTAACGGGGAATCTCGTTGAGGATGACGGGGAGGTACTTGGCGGAGATGTTGTCCGCGTCGATGAGGAGCGCGAGACGCGGCTCATCGTTTACTTCGTCGTGCATGTCGTGTCCGTTTCCGTATGCGAATACATAGTGATGTCAATAATCTCGCTCATGATAGCTCATGTAAAATCCTGTTCTGTAAACCGACAGGAAATGAGTACAACTCGTCAACTGTCTCGCGGGCGGGAACGCAAGACGATGTGGAAAGGGAACGTGATGGTGGAGCTACGGCCCGAGGATTTGAATGCGACCAAGCCGGACTGCCTTTCGGGCACGGCACTCGAGCAGAAGGCCGAGTCCGTCGGTCTCGCAAAGACCCAGATGGAGATTGGCCGCACCATCGTGCTCGCGCTCATGGCAGGCATGCTCATCGGCAGCGGTGCGCTGTTCATGACCTGCGTGAAGGCAGACCCGACGCTCGGCTTTGCCGCATCCAACATTCTCGGCGGCTTCTGCTTCTCGCTCGGCCTCATCTGCGTGATCGTCGCGGGTGCCGAGCTGTTCACGGGTAACTGCCTTATGGTCATGGGGGCTGCGAGCAAGCGTTTTGCCTGGGCCAAGGTCCTGAAGAACTGGGTCGTCGTCTGGCTCGGCAACTTTGCGGGCTCGCTCGTGCTCGTCGGTATCGTCTTCGGTTGTTCCATCATGGCTATCAAGGCGGGGGACAATACCATCGGCGCTCAGATGGTCACGGTCGCATCGGGAAAGATCGGCCTCGATCCCGCTCAGATCATCTTCCGCGGCATCATGTGCAACTTTCTCGTCTGCCTCGCGGTGTGGATGGGCTTTGCCGGTCGCACGGTCATCGACAAGATCTTCACGACGATCTTTCCCGTCATGGCCTTCGTCGCCATGGGCTTCGAGCACTGCGTGGCCAACATGTTTCTGCTACCCATGGGCGTCGTCGCCGCAGCGTGCGGCTTTGGCACCGAGGCGCAGATGGCGCTTTGCAACTGGGGTGGCGTGTTCTACAACATCGGATTTGCCACTCTGGGCAACATCATCGGCGGCTGCATCTTCGTCGGTCTCGTCTACTGGTTTGGATATCGCAAGAAGGCGTAGGGGAAATGGGACACATTGGACAGGTACATCTGTCTCACTGCATGCAGTGAGACAGATG
>UQUH01000057.1 GCA_900544245.1 uncultured Coriobacteriaceae bacterium
CGGCAATCTCAATGGACACGACTGCGTCAAAATGGATACCCGCTGCTTCCAGCGCCTCGGCCTGCGAGGCGGGCTTGATATCGATCTTGCAGCCGGTCAGGCGCGCGGCGAGGCGGGCGTTCTGTCCCTCCTTGCCGATGGCAAGCGAGAGCCGGTCATCGGGTACGACGACCGTCGCATAATGCGAATCCTCGTCGATGAGCACGTTGGATACCTTGGCCGGCGAAAGCGCATTGGCCACGAAGGTCACCGGGTCCTCGCTCCACTGGATGACATCGATGCGCTCGCCGCGCAGCTCGCCCACGACCATACGGATGCGCGAGCCCTTGGGACCGACGCAGGCGCCGACCGGATCGAGGTTGGACTCGCGGGAGTGCACGGCGATCTTGGAGCGGGCGCCGGCCTCGCGCGCGACGGACTTGACCTCGACGACACCGTCGTAGATCTCGGGGACCTCGAGCTCGAGCAGGCGACGGATGAGGTCGGGATGCGTGCGGCTCACGATGATGCTCGGACGGTTGCCGCCGTCGCGCGTGCGCGTGGCACCCTGGGCCTGCTGGCTGGGATCGCGCACGTCGATGATGAGCGCCTTGATACGCTGGTTATGCTGGTAGTACTCGTTGCTGGGGCGCTCGTTGCGCTCGTTTTCGTTGCGGCGCCTGTCAAAGTGCGGCAGCTCGGCCTCGACGCCATCGCGAATCTTGATGATGGTGAAGTCGGGCGTGGTCTGGAGCACGGTGCCGGTGATGAGCTCGCCCTTGCGATCGGCGAATTCCTTGTAGATGCTCGCACGGGCCGCGTCACGGACGATCTCGTTGATGACGCGCTTGGCGTTCTGGGCGGCGATGCGCGACACGTTGTCCGGCGTGACGTCGCGCGGCTCGTAGTCCTCGTACTCGCCGGTCTCGGGATCCTCCTCGCCGATACCGACCATCTCGTAGACGAAGATGCGGCCACTTTCACGGTCGATGGTGACCTGTGCATCCCAATCGAGGTCGAGGATGCCCTTATAGCTGCGTGCGAGATCCTGCTCGAGGCGCTCGAGAACGGCAAGCTGGTCGATGCCGCGCTCGGTGGCAAGATCGGTGAGTGCGCTGATGAGTTCTGATGACATGGTTCCTCCCTATTTAGTTGTCCTGGCCAAGCGGAGCGTCTTCGTCATCGAAATTACGCCCGCCAAAGTCAATCTGGCCGATGATGTGCGCCCTCTTGATGCGATCGAAGGCGATGCGCTCCATCGTGCCATCTTCCATTTCGAGCACGAGCTCGTCACCATCGAGCCCATGCGAAATACCCGTGTACTTGCTGCGCGGCGCCCCTGGCTTGAGGTAGATGACCGTCATCTCGCCCGCGAAGCGGTCGAAGTCGGTGCGTTTGCGCAGCGGTCGGTCGATGCCGGGAGACGAGACCTCGAGATCGTACGATTCGATGAAGGGATCGACTTCCTCGATCGTCGCATCCACCCACTCCTGGGCGTCGACGAGCTCGTCGAGCGTGATGCCACCGGCCGGTGTGTCAAGGAACACGCGCAGGATGGGGCGCTTGCGCGTGCCGGCCACCTCGACCGTCACGAGATCGAGTCCATGCTCGCTCGCGAGCGGCTCGAGCGCCTCTATCAGCCTGTCTTCCCTGTTCACCTACTGTCTCCTTACAAACAAAGAAAGCGGGGCAAATCCCACTTTCTCCTCGACTTCTCTGACTTAACGGCGGCGTAGAAAGCCGTACCGTGGCTGCGAGCAGCCTCGAAGCGCATTAAATGCCCGCTTCGACAAGCCATCCTATTGTACTCGGATTCATGCGCAAGTCAATGAGACAAAACCCGCCGGGGCGCTTTTGCCTCATTGTGTCACGGGGTCAGACCCCTTGGCACACTTGCGACGCGCCCCATCGCGAAAGGACCCCGCAGGCAGAAAGGCGGGCGGAGCCCCAAACTCCACCCGCCTCATGAGGAAAAGGCATGCGAATCAGTGCGTTCTTACTTGAGCTCGCCCAGCTCGTAGACCTTCATCACGCCTAGATTGACATCCTCGTCGGTGCAATCCGCGTCGAACTGCCTCGTCACGAAGCGGTCGTCTTCGACCGTCAGGCTGTACTTGCCCGGTTCGATCTTCTTGAACCAGAAGTCGCCGAAATCGTCGGTCAGCACCTCGCACTTGTTACCGGACGCATCCACGAGCGTCACCTTGGCGCCAATGACCACCTCGTCACGCATGGGGTCAATCACCTGCCCGGCGATCCAGCGCTTGGGGAGGTTCAGATAGTAGACGTGGCTTCCCGGCGCGAGCCTTTCGGCTTTGGCAAGCTCTTCGGTAACCTCGTCGACGTCAACGAAACGGAGCGCCCCCATAGCGCACGCGTCGACGCACCGGGGAACCGCCCAGCCGTCATCGAGCAGATGCGCGCATCCGGTGCATCCCTGCGGAATCTGCAGCTCCTCATTCCAGAACACGCCATCGAACCTGTCGGCGATATCCTTGTGACCCCTTGCCTTCTCCGGGTCGATGTACATCACGCCATCCTCGCGCACCGTCACGACATCCGGCGCAAAGTCCGCGAGTGCATCGTCTTGGGCCCCAATCAGGGGAAGGTACGTCATGTTCACCTTGGGAACCGTCCCGTGTACGGTCTGCTCGACCTTGCACCAGAACTGGCCCGTGTCGGGCTGCTCGGCCGCGTAGGGTAGCCAGGATTGTCCGCAATGCTCGTCCTTGCAGGCGATCTGGCAGTTATGGCAACCGTTGCAACGGTCGACGTCTATCAGAAATGCTTTCTTCGCCATGGCCTTATGCCTCCTTCACGATGCGATCGGTTGCCAACATGCCCTCGGCAGGGTCGTAGTCGCGGTCGAATTCTTCGGGGTACTTCTTCGCGAGCTCCAACACGTCCACCTTCTCGATGTTCGCGAGGAAGCCGTTCGTCACCTCGCCGGGCGCGTTCTTGGAAGTGGTCGCACCGGGACAGATGAGGTTGTTCGCGCCGCCACGGTCGAGACCACCCGTACCCGTGACGATGCTGTCGACACGCGCGCCGTGATCCTGGCTGATGACGCTCGGGCGGATGCGCTCGGTCACGTACGCACCACCGAGGACGCTGCCGCGCTCGTTGAAGATGCGCACGATGTCGCCGTTTTCGATACCGAGCCTGCGGGCGTCAACGGGGTTGATCCAGACGGGTTCGTACTTGTAGCCGTCGGGCCCCTCGACCTTGCAGGTCTCTATCTCGCGAAGCCAGGTGATGTCGTCGTGCTCGGCATGGACACGCCAACGCGGATGGTTCGACACGACCAGGAACGGATAGTCCTTGCCTCGGTCGTTCGTTAGACGCTCATGATGCTCCGGGCTCTCCTCGATCCACTGGGGCACGGGTGGACGCTCGCCGTCGTCGCCCCAGCAATCCGCGATTCCGGTCGCATAGAACTCGATCTTGCCCGTAGGCGTTGCCAGCGGGAAGCTCTCGGGATCCTCGTAGAAGTTACGCATGCCGATGGGCTCGGCCTTCCATTGGTCCTCGTCCATGAAGCGGATGGGCAGGTAGCCTTTTTCGAGGAATTCGCCGTAGGGCATGTGCTCCTGGCAACCGCCCAGCGTATAGCTACGCAGCTGAAGCGATTCGTAACCGGGCTCGCCGAACACGTGCTCGGTGGATGCCTCCTGCATGGCGACGAAGTCCTCGTCATCGGTACCAGCCGACTCCGTGTTCTGCGCGGCGGTCATGGGCGGATAGACCCAGTGCTCCCACAGTTCATCGGCAACACCCAGCTTCTCCGCGATGGCGAGCACCGCCTCCGAATCGGACTTCGCCTCGCCGACGACGTCACATGCCTGCTCCTCGAGCACGACCATGTCGTTCTCGCCGCATTGCGTGGACGTGGCGATGTCATGCTGCTCGAACTTGGTCGAGATGGGCAGGATGATGTCGCCGAACAAGGTGTCGTTCTCCATCCAGGGATGCTGCACCAGATAGAACTCGATGGAAGGGTGGCGTAATGCCTCTTGCATGCGGTTACCGCCGTTCCAGCAAGTCGACCAGCAGGGAGTGTCCGTCCAGATCATGTGGATGCGCTCGTTGCCCGGAAGCGGATACTCGTAGGGCGTGAACTGATCCTCGCGCGAAAGGCCCGCCACGACGCGACCGTACCAGGTGAGTTTCTCGCCTTCCGGCATCGTGATGGCATCGGGCACAAGCGTCTGCGGAATGAAGCTGATGAGGTCGGTGCCCGCGACATGACCAGTATATCCGGCCCACATGAAAGTCCCCCACTCGCCGTGCGGGATGGGATTGAGGCTCTGCATGCCGTAGAGGCCCCATTCCATCATCTTGAACATGTTCTGGCCGGGCTTGCCCACGCCCTGCATGGCGAGCAAGGCGACCTCGAGACGGGCGGGTTCGTGGGCGAACACCGAGCGAATGTAACCGCCGCCATTGCAATGGACGGTAGACACCTTATGCGTGGCCCAGTAGTGGGCAAGCGCCTTGATATCCGCCGCGGGGACGCCGCATTTCTCCTCGGCCCACTCGGGCGTCTTGGGCTGCCCATCGGCACCGCCAAGCACGTAATCCTTGAACCAGTCGAAGCCATCCGTATGAGTGGCGATGTAATCCTTGTCGTAGGTGCCCTCCCTGAGCCAGGTCCACGCGATGGCAAGCCAAAGCGCGGCATCGGTGTTGGGAAGAACCGGAATCCACTTGTCGGCGTGAATGGCGGCACCATAGTTGAGGTCGGGGCAGATGTAGATCTGCTTGATGCCGATCTCGGTCCAGAAGTAGCTGATCTTCGACGCCATCTGGCCACCCCAACCCCACGGAGTCGTCTCCGGGTCGCAGCCCACGCAGATGACGGCATCGGAGTTCTCGCAGATGTCCCAGAGCAGGTTCGACTGGTATGCCTGCTGGCCAACCGGATCCATGCCCCACATGTGCTTTGCGCCCCAATACCAGCCTTCCCAGCTATCGGGCTGGCGAGCCTGCAGCGTAAAGCCTCCGAGAAGGTTCATGAGGTGCGTGTTGCAGCCATGGCTCGCGTGCATGACCTTCGTCTCCCCATGACCGTCGCCCTGGCAGAACACCGACGCGTTGCCATAGGTGTCGATGACGCGGCGAATCTCGTCCGCGCAAATCTGGGCGGCCTCGTCCCAGCTGATGCGCTCGTAACCGGAAACGCCACGGTTCTGCGGATTGCGCTCCCCGTTCGGATCCCAGTCGACGCGCTTCAGCGGGTACGGCACGCGGTTGTGCGAGTAGATGCGCTTCTTGTAGCCTATGGCCATCGGCGGCAACGTCGTGACGAGGCCACTTGTCAGCGTGTGGCCGCGCACCTCGATCTTCCAGGGATTGATTTCGTCTTCGGTGTACTTGTCATCGAGATGAAGCGGGCGGATACGCGCGATACGTCCGTCCTTCATGTCGACGGCAGCCGTGTTCGACCCCGAGCCGAATCCACACCATCCGGTGGTCTTGTACACGGTCTTGTCAGCTGTCCTTCCCATCTCACTCCTCTCGTAGAGCCAACGGCGGATTTCGTAGCTCGCCGCTTTCGATGATTCAACTCTACGGAGGATGGGGGCCATTGCCCATGACACAGTGCTTATACCCTGATAAGCACTACCTATGAAGCTCTATGACCGGGCGTTATCGATTAGATGTCCAGCTTCAGTGACAGATTTGACGCACCGTCTTGGGCAAGCAGATAGGGCAGGAAGGCATGGTTGCTCACGAGTTCGGAACCCCGCGAGACGATGTGCTCCACGACGGGGAGCGCCTTTTCGTTGTCCCCACGATACGCCACGCAAAGCTCGCGCTTGGACATCTCCCCTTCCACGGGCAATGCCGGACGGTTGGTGCCGCTGCCGGAGAACAGAACCATCATGGAGGTGGTGAAATGGGCCCGTTCCGTCCTGTCCATGAGCTCCAGGTACGCCTTCGTGGGCATGCGCTCGACAAGCGCTTCGGATACACCGGCATGGGACACGACTTCCTCGTACCAAGGCGAGAGCCCGGCGAGGCCCTCCGGAAGCAAGAGCGACGTTTGCCCAAGCTCCTCGTCCGCTATGCTTTCTCTGCCGACCAAGGGAGATGCAGGCGAAAGCGAGAGCAGCAACCTTTCCTCCTGAATGGTGCGAAACGCCAGATGCGCCGGGCAGAATTGTCTCGGGAGAAAGGCGATATCGGTGATTCCATCGATGACCCTCTTGGCAAGGACCGTCGAGGTTACGATCGACGCATCGAACCTGAGGTCCGGAAACGTGTTGGCGACCTGGGGCAACACGAACAGACTGAGTGGAAGGTAGAAGCTGTCGATGTGTATCGTCTGCGCATCCTGTTGCTTCAGCGCGTCGATCTCGGCGGACACCTCCTTCAAGTCGAAGAGGATGCGGTGGGCATGGGCGAGCAATATCTCTCCATATGGGGTGATGGCGAGCTGGTTATGAGCCCTGTCGAACAGCGTGCAGCCAAGTTCAGCCTCAAGCTTCTTGAGGTTTTGGCTCAATGCCGGCTGCGAAATGAACAGCTTGTCGGCCGCTTCCCGCATGGTACGGCTCTCAGCAATCGCCTTGAATTGCTCCAGCTGGTGAATTTCCATCTTGCGCGCCCCTCGATGATTCTACGGCGCCATTTTACTACGAGGCGATGGCTAGGATTTCTTGACTCCACTCCACAGCGCTCGAAATAACAGATGCGACAGGGGTCAGGCCCCTGTCGCATCGTCGCTAGGCGCGTCGCGCTGCTCGGCTGCATAGCGGGACATGGGTGCGACCAGAGCGACTGGGTCTCGGAGCTCTGGTGTACCCATGTCCCGCGTTTCAGCCAGCAAGCAATCCCTCTAGTTCGCCACGACGTTGACGACGGTCGGGGCGACGATCGTCTTGCGCACAGTGAGCCCCTCGATGCGGTCGGCGACGGCTTCGAGGGCCGCGGCGACGATCTCGTCCTCGCTCGCATCGGCAGCCGTCGTGATGTGGCCACGCACCTTGCCGCCGATCATGACGGCGCGCTCCACCTCGTCGGCCTTCGTGGCCTCCTCGTCGAAGCTCGGCCAGGCGACGTCATAAGCGCTGCCCTCGTTGCCGAGCGCCTCGGTCCACAGCTCGTCGGCCCAATGCGGCGCGTAGGGAGCGAGCAGCAGCACGAGCGTCGTGGCGACCGCACGGCACAGCTCCCTGTCGCGTGCATCCTCCGCCGTGGCGTTGAGGTAATCGGCCGTCGTGTTGGAGAGCTCCATGATCGACGCGAGCGCCGTGTTGAAGTTGAAGCGCTCGATGTCGGCGCCCACCTTCTTGATGGTCGCATGCATCTGGCGGTTGAGCTCCTTGGCGAGTTGCCCGTCATCGGCCGGGCCGGTGGCATCGGCCAGCGACCAAACCTGTCCCCACGCGCGCTTGAGGAAGCGCGCCATGGCCGCACAGCTCTTGTCGTCCCACTGCAGGTCCTTGTCGGGCGGAGCCATGAACAGGATGCAGGCGCGGGCGGCGTCGACGCCGTATTCGTCGATGAGTGACTCAGGCGATACGACGTTGCCCTTGGACTTGGACATCGTCTCGCCCTTGGAGTCCTTGACCATGCCCTGGCACAGCAGGTTGGTGAACGGCTCGTCGAAATCGAGCATGCCGGCATCACGCGCGACCTTGGTCCAGAAGCGCGAGTACAGCAGGTGCAAGATGGCGTGCTCGATACCGCCGATGTACTGGTCGACGGGCATGAAGCGATCCGCCTTGTCCTTGGCGAAGGGAAGCTCGGTGTTATGCGGGTCGGTGTAGCGCAGGTAGTACCACGAGCTACACGTGAAGGTGTCCATGGTGTCGGTCTCGCGATGCGCGGGCTTGCCGCACACCGGGCAGGTGCACTCGTAGAACTCCTTGGAATCCTTGAGCGTCTCGCCCGCGGCGATGTCGATGTCCATGGGAAGGATGACCGGCAGGTCCTGTTCGGGGACCGGTACCAGGCCGCACTCGTCGCAATAGATCATCGGGATGGGATTGCCCCAGTAGCGCTGGCGGCTGATGAGCCAGTCGCGCAGGCGGAAGTTCACGACCCCCTGACCCAGGCCGCGTTCGCCTTGGCGAACACATCGTCGATGGTGCCGGCGAACAGGAATGCGCTCTCGGGCAGGTCATCGCACTCGCCGTTCAGGATCATCTTAAAGCCGCGCAGCGTCTCCTTGAGCGGCACATACTGGCCGGGCATGCCGGTGAACTGCCCGGACTGCACCATGACGCCATCGCCGTTGAAGGCCTCGTCCCAGTCCACGTCGGTCACCTCGAGGTCGCGCACGTCGGCGAGCTCGGTGGCAAGCGGACTATCTGCCGGCACCACGACCGGCGGGATGGGCAGGCCGTACTTGCGCGCGAACTCGAAGTCGCGCTGGTCGCCACAGGGCACGGCCATGACGGCACCGGTGCCGTAGTCGGTCAGCACGTAATCGGAAACCCAGACCGGCACCTTGGCACCGCTGACGGGGTTGATGACATAGCGGCCCGTGAACGCGCCGTGCTTCTCGCGATCGCCCATCGTGCGCTCGACGGCCGTGGCGGCGGCCGCAACCTTTTGCACCTCGCGTACCTCGGCCTCGTACTCGGTGCCCGCGACCAGGCGCTCGACGAGCTTGTGCTCAGGTGCGAGCATGAAGAAGGTGCAGCCGAAGAGCGTATCGGGACGCGTCGTGAACACGGTGATGGTCTCGTCGGTGGGTTCGCCCGCCTCGTCGCAGAGCGTGAACTTCACCTCGGCACCCTCGCTGCGACCGATCCAATTTGCCTGCATCTGCTTGACGCGCTCGGGCCAGCCGGGCAGCTTGTCGAGGTCATCAAGCAGCTCCTGGGCGTAATCGGTGATCTTGAGGTACCACTGGTCGAGCTCGCGGCGCTCGACGGTGGAATGGCAGCGCCAGCACGTGCCCTGCTCGACCTGCTCGTTGGCGAGCACGGTCTTGCAGTCGGGGCACCAGTTGACGGGATTGGACTTGCGATATGCCAGGCCCTTCTCGTACATCTTGAGGAAGAACCACTGGCCCCAGCGATAGTAGTCCTCCTTGCACGTGATGACCGTGCGGTCCCAATCGTAGGAAAGGCCCATGCGCTTGAGGCTCGCCATCTGGGTGTCGATGTTCTCGAAGGTCCAGGTGGCCGGATGGCTATGATGCTTGATGGCGGCGTTTTCGGCCGGCAGGCCAAAGGCATCCCATCCGATGGGATGCAGCACGTCGTAGCCGTTCATGTGCAGGTAACGCGCGTAGACGTCACCGATGGTGTAGTTGCGCACATGACCCATGTGGATGTCGCCGCTCGGGTACGGGAACATCTCGAGCACGTACTTCGCAGGGCGCTCGGATGCCTCGTCAAGCTTGAAAAGCTCATGCTCCGCCCAGTACTTCTGCCATTTGGGTTCGATGGAATGCGGATCATACGCCTCGTGCATGGCCAACCTCCGATGTGCCGTCAGATACGTGCGTCAGATAAAACAGTGACACATCATACCGCAGCGTCACGCCAATGACGCGCTCAAACGGGGCTAAAACGCGATGAGGCCCAGATGTTCGAGGAGTATCTTGAGGCCGATGGCGATGAGAACGATACCGCCCGCGATTTGCGACGGCTTCTCGAAGCGCGCGCCGAAGCGATTGCCCACGACGACGCCGACGAGCGAGAGGACGAAGGTCGTGCAGCCGATGATCAGCGCGGCAGCCACGATGTCGATCTGCAGAAACGAGAAGCTGATGCCGACGGCCAGCGCGTCGATGCTCGTGGCGATGGCGAGCATGAAGAGCTCGCGCAGATCGAGCTTATGCGTGACCGTTTCGTCCTCTTCCTCGCCCTCGTCATGGAAGGCGTCCCAGAGCATCTTTCCGCCGACGAAGGCGAGCAGGGCGAAGGCGATCCAATGGTCGACCGCCGTGACGTAGACCGCGAACGCGCTTCCCACCAACCAGCCGATGACCGGCATGAGGCCCTGGAAGACACCGAAGAACAGCGCGATGACGAGCGCATGGGCGTAGTTGACGCGATGCATGCCCAGGCCCTTGCAGACGGACACGGCAAACGCGTCCATCGACAGGCCGACGCCAATGAGAAATATCTCGACGAATCCCACGAAAAAGCCCTAGGCCACGGTGTCCGGTTCGGTCGGTTGACCTTCGGCCCGGTTAACGTCCATGAGCTCGCGTTGGAGCTGCTGCATCGTGGGCGGTACCCAGGTGATGGCATCCGCGCCGGCGTCGACCGTGCCCCTGATGGAGGAGGCGTCCTTGCCGCCACTCGCGATGATGGGAATCTCCGGGAAGCGCTCGCGCA
>UQUH01000058.1 GCA_900544245.1 uncultured Coriobacteriaceae bacterium
ATTGAGGATCAAATGAGACAAATGCCCTGTCCATCTGTCTCATCAGAAGAGGAGCTCTTCGCCGTCTTCAAGGACGTCACCAGCCATCGCGTGTATGCTGCGACGCGCGCTGTTGCGGGCGCCGAGATGTGCTTGTTGCGTGATGTACATTGGACGTCCATTGAGCCTCCCGAGGGCAAACGCTCCTGTCGTGCGCGTATCGCGTATGACCGCAAACCCGTGCCCGCGCAGGTCGTATGCAGCGAAGACGGCGTCGTCGTCGCCTTTGGCGAGCGCGTGGGTGGCGTACGCGCCGGACAGCCCGTCGTTTTGTATTCGGATGACCTCGTCTTGGGCGGGGGCATCGTCGCCGGCTAGGCACGTGCGGGAGAATCGAGTCGCCCATGGTTGACCTTGAGCATATGTCGCCAGCCGGCCGTGCTGCGGCCCTGCGCGCGATGCGACGTCAGGCTGGTCAAGACGAGCTTGCGATTCGTGCCGGGCTACGCGCGGAAAACGAGGACGATGACGGATATGATCCGTACTCGGACTACGTGGACATGCTGTCCCGCGGTTCATGCGAGGAACCCGAAGCCGATCCATGGAGGTAGGAGATTCATGTATACGGTCATGGTGACAGGCGGCATTGGGTCGGGAAAGTCGAAGCTCGTCGAGTTGCTCTGCGAGCGCGGGGCCGTCTCCATCGACCTTGACGAGATAAACCGCGCGCTCATCTCCGGTAACGCCATGCTCATCTCCGAGCTCGCCGCCCGTTTCGGCGAGGAGATTCTCGACGAGGACGGTGCCGTCATCCCCGCACGGCTGGCTCACGTGGCCTTCGCGAGCGAGCAGGCGACGCATGACCTCAACGCGATCTCGTTTCCCTACATCATGCAGGCTGCCACCAACTACATCCTCAACGTCGAGTGCGCGCCCCGGACCGATGCGAAGATTCTCGTCGTCGAGGTGCCGCTACTCACCGAAGCCCCTGATTTCGCCCGGCTTGCAGACGAGGTGATTGCCGTGACGGCTCCCTCCGACCTGCGTCTCGCACGTGCCGTCGCGCGGGGTATGGACGCTTCCGATGTGCTAGCGCGCATGCGGGCACAGCCAACCGATGCCGAGCGCGCCTTGATTGCCGACACGGTATGTGAGAACATATGTTCGATTGAAGAACTCGGCGATTGGGTCGATGCTTGGTACGACGAGCGCATGAAGATGCTCGGGAATCGGGAGAGCTAGACATGGACAGCGCGCAGAGTGCCCGCATCAACGGCCGACGCGAGCAAGGAAACCCCTTCAAGTGCGTGGCCCCCTACGAGCTTTCGGGCGACCAGCCCCAGGCGGTCGATCGGCTCGTGAGCGGCGTCGAGGACGGCATGCGTTACCAGACGCTTCTCGGCGTTACGGGCTCGGGCAAGACCTTTACCATGGCCAAGGTCATCGAGCGCCTGCAGATGCCCACGCTCGTGCTCGCTCCCAACAAGACGCTTGCCGCCCAGCTCGCAAGCGAGCTCAGGGAGTTCTTTCCCGACAACGCCGTCAATTATTTCGTGAGCTACTACGACTATTACCAGCCCGAGGCGTACGTTCCCCAGACCGATACCTACATTGAGAAGGACTCCTCGATCAACGAGGAAGTCGAGAAGATGCGCCATGCCGCCACCTCGGCGCTGCTCACACGCAAGGACGTCATCGTCGTCGCATCCGTGAGCTGCATATACGGCATCGGCTCGCCGGAAAACTACGCCGAGATGGCGGTCTTCGTCGACCGTGACGTCCCGCTTGACCGCGACGAGTTCATCCATCGCCTCATCGACATGCAATACGACCGCAACGATTACGAGCTCGAACGCGGTACCTTCAGGGTGCGCGGTGACAGCATCGACGTGTTCCCGCCTTATATGGACAACATGCTGCATTTCGAGTTCTTCGGTGACGAGGTCGAGGAAATCATCGAGATCGATCGCATCACCGGCGAGGAGGTCATGAGCTATTCGTCGACACCCATCTGGCCCGCCTCGCATTACGTGACCAATCGTCCCAGCGTCGAGAAGGCGCTCGTCTCGATTTCGGATGAGCTGCGCGAACGTCTGGATGACCTCAAGAAGAACGGCAAGTTGCTCGAGGCGCAGCGTCTCGAGCAGCGCACCTCATACGATCTCGAGATGCTCGAGACCATGGGGTTTTGCACGGGCATCGAGAACTATTCGCGGCATCTGGACGGACGCGAGGCCGGCGAGCCGCCTTACACGCTCCTCGATTACTTCGGGGGCAGCGATTTTCTGACCTTCATCGACGAGAGCCACGTGACCGTGCCGCAGGTACGTGGCATGCACGAGGGCGATCGTAGCCGCAAGATCACGCTCGTCGAGCATGGGTTTCGGCTGCCAAGCGCACTTGACAACCGTCCGCTGCGTTTCGACGAGTTCGAGCAGCGCATTCCGCAGTTCGTATTCATATCGGCCACGCCGGGTGATTACGAGGAACGCGTGAGCGAGCAGACGGTCGAGCAGATCATTCGCCCCACGGGCCTGCTTGATCCCGAAATCGTCCTACGTCCCACCAAGGGCCAGGTTGACGATCTGCTCGCCGAGATCCAGGAGGTCGTCGCACGTGACGAGCGCGTGCTCGTCACCACGCTCACCAAGAAGATGGCCGAAGAGCTCACCGATTTCCTCCTCGACCAGGGCGTGAAGGCGAATTATCTGCATAGCGACATCGGCACGGTCGAGCGTGTCGAGATCTTGCGCGAGCTGCGCATGGGCAGCTTCGACGTGCTCGTCGGCATCAACCTGCTGCGCGAGGGCCTCGACTTGCCGGAGGTCAGCCTCATCGCGATTCTCGATGCCGACAAGGAGGGCTTCCTGCGTAACAAGCGCAGCCTCATCCAGACCATCGGCCGCGCCGCCCGCAACGTGAGCGGTCGCGTCATCATGTACGCCGACAACGTGACCGACTCGATGCGCATCGCCATCGACGAGACGGCGCGTAGGCGGCATATCCAGATGGCCTACAACGAGGAGCACGGCATCGAGCCCAAGACCATCCGCAAGGCGATCTCCTCGATCATGGATGAGCTTTCCGAGGGAAAGAGCGCCCAGGAGATATCGACGAGCAAGGCGCTTGCCGATGACATTGCGCTGCTTGGACGCGACGAGGTGCTACGCATGATCGACTCGCTCGAGGAGCAGATGGCCGAGGCTTCAGAGGCCCTCGATTTCGAGACGGCGGCGCATTTGCGCGACCAGGCGGTGAGCTTGCGCGCCAAGGTCGAGAGCACCGACGAGGACGACGCGCTGGCCCGTCTCAAGGCCACCTCGCGTCGCGGATCGACTATGGGTACCCGCAAGAACCTCGGCAAGCGCCGCGGGCGCTGAGACGGGCAATTTCGGCGTTCAACGCCACGCTCGCAAATGGCCTTCGTCTGATTACCCGTATACGGTCTCGTCGTAATCCGCTTCGTGCCTGCCGCCGCATGCGGCGCAGAAGACGGGGCTTACATGGTCGACCACGCGCTCGTTGTAGGCGCGGGCGTGTCGCTCGTTGCAAACTGGGCACCGTGTCCATTCAACATGCGTTTTGCCCGCTATGATGATTTCTCGTGCCGTTGAAACTTGATGATGCACGATGCGATAGACCGGCTGCTCTCTATATGCCGTGTGATGCACGACATAGCCGGTCTGGGGTTCCGGACTGGTCGTCGCGTTTGCAGAATCCGCCGGGAAGGGGATAGACGGCGCCCGTGATATCTCGTCTGCGTGGCCATCCGCCTCGTCAGGGGCAAGCGGCGGCTCGTCGAGCGCGTCGCCCGTCTTGCTCGTGGCGTCTTCGCCGACGAGCGTGTCATCGCCGGGTGCGGATATGATGATGTCGGCGTAGGGGTCAGACTGTTCGGATTGTGCGGTAGGCCGCGATGGGGGCGAGGTGTTGCCATCTTGCGCCGGGTCTGCGTGGAGCGCCCACGCAAGTCCTCCCGCGCCGCCAAGAAAGACAATGAGCGAGACGGCGAGAATCGCCGCATCTCGTATCGATCGTGCCCGTGCTGATGCTGTGCGTCCGTTCCTCCTCGAGACGCGCTGCTTCAAGCTACCTCCTAGTTGGTGAAGATGAGCAGGATGATGGCGATGATGATGAGCAGGAACGCAAGGATCTGGAAACGCACGAGCCAGGTGTAGCGGTTTTCCTTGCGAACCATCTTCGCGATTTCCTCGTCGCTCTTGTCCGGATGGGTGAGCTTGAGGTACTGGGCGTAGCTCATGTCCTCGGGGGCCTTTGCCTCCTCGGGCTGGTCGCGCTTGGGTGCTTGGCTGGCTGCCGCAGGTTCGCCTTGGGGTGGTTGCGGTCGCTCGTCGGTCATCATGCCTCCCGTGGTCATACATGGCTCGTACAGTGTAGCGCATGGCACGTGACGCAACGTTCCCTTTCGTCGGTTTTATTGCGGAATGTGATGTATCCTTTACTCAATATGGTACCTTTCTCAGCGGATGATTTCTCAATCAGGAGGACCACATGACCCTGTTGAAACGAGCTCGTCTGGCTCTTGCCACCATCGCAGTGACGATCATCGCCTGCACGTGTCTCGCCGGATGCGGAGAACCCCTCGCGGCGACCTACGACGGAGGCAACGTCCCCGAGGAAACCGTCACCGCCACCATCGAGAACATGCGCACGTACTACGGGCTCACCGACGATGCCGATTGGGCCGAGTTCGTGAAGACCCGTGCGTACGACACGGGAGAGAGCAGCATGCAGACTGCCGTCGAGAAGGCCGCCGCGGCGAACAAGCCCGCCGAGGACGCGACCGAGGGCACGGTCGAGGACATGCGCGAGTACGTCATCGAGCAGATCGTCCGCAGTGAGCTCGTTCAGCGCGAAATCAAGAACAGGAAGATCGAGATCGCCGACGAGGAAGTGGACGCCTACGTCGAACAGCAACGTGCCTACGTCGAGGCCCGCCTCATGGAGGGCGTGTTCGAAAGCGTCCTGCAACGTCAGGGCTACAAGGATCTGGACGAGTACCGCGAGGGGATTCGCGAACAGCTCAAGCAGCTCAAGTTGCAAAACGACGTCTCCACCATCACGACCGATGATGGCCAGGAGATTTCCGGCAAGGCGGCTTGGAGCATATGGTTCGACAAACTCTACGAGGATGCCCACGTGAAGATCAATCCGGCTCCGCAACCGCTATCCTACGCGATCGTCGAGGTCGCCGATGTCCCGGCAGACGACACGGCAGCGGGCGAATAGAACGGGAAACAGGAAGGCACGATTCGAGGAACAGGGGAGCAGCATGTATTCCAAGAAGACCATCAGGGATGTCGACGTCGCCCACAAGCGCGTACTCGTGCGCGTTGACTTCAACTGCCCGCTCTACGAGGGAACGGTGGTGGACGACACGCGCATTCGCGAGGCGCTCCCGACCATCCGCTACCTGCTCGACCACGATGCGCGCGTCATCATCGCGAGCCATCTGGGTCGTCCCAAGGGCGGTAGCCAGTTCGAGAGCCAGTTCTCGATGATGCCCGTCGCAATGCGCCTCATCCAGCTGCTCGGCCGCCCGGTCTCGGTCATCGGCGGCGAGAAGATCGCCGGCGAAGACGCGCTGTCGGCATCGCTCGCGCTCAAGGACGGGCAGATCATGATGCTCGAGAACCTTCGCTTCGACGATGGCGAGAAGTCCTGTGACCTGCAGTTCGTGCACCGCCTTGCGTCGTTATGCGACATCTACGTCAACGACGCCTTCGGCGCGGCGCATCGCGCCCACGCATCCATCAGCGGCGTGCCCGAGTTCGTCCCGGCCGTAAGCGGCCTGCTCCTCGCCAAGGAGGTCGAGACGCTCACCGCGATGCTCGAGGATCCCAAGAGGCCCTTCGTCGCCATTCTGGGTGGTTCCAAGGTCTCGGACAAGATAGGCATCATCAACAACCTCATGGACATCGCAGACACCATTCTCATCGGCGGTGCCATGATGTTCACCTTCCTCGCTGCCCAGGGCTATTCGGTCGGCCAGTCCAAGATGGAGGCCGACATGGTCGACACGGCTCGCCAGATGCTCGAAACCGCCAAGCAAAAGGACGTCAACCTCGTGATTCCCGTCGACGTCAAGATGGCGGACCAGTTCTCCGACCTCGCTTACACCGAGGCAGTTGACGTCGATGCCATCCCCGATGACATGATGGGCTTGGATATCGGCCCCAAGACGGGCCGCATGTACCGCGAGATCATTCGCGAGGCCGGCACCGTCTTCTGGAACGGGCCCATGGGCGTCTTCGAGTTTCCCTCCTTCGAGCTGGGAACTCGCTGCGTCGCCGAGGCAGTTGCCGCGTCCGACGCGACGAGCATCATCGGCGGCGGCGATTCGGTTGCGGCCATCAAGAAATTCGACTTGGCTGATCAGGTGACGTTCATCTCGACCGGAGGCGGCGCCTCCATGCGCCTGCTCGAGGGCAAGGAGCTTCCGGGTGTCGTGGCGCTGATGGACAAGGAAGCATAGGCGACGAGGTAAGGAGCTGCGTATGTTTGGCGTAAGGCAAGGCACCGGCACGCGCGTGCCGATAATCGCGGGCAATTGGAAGATGAACGAGACGACGGTCGAGGCCGTGACGCTCGCGCAGCAGATATCGTTCGAGTCCGACAAGGGCTGGGAAGCGGTCGAGGTCGTCATCTGCCCGCCGTTCACGGACCTCAAGTCCGTCCTCAACGTGCTCGTCTTCGACCATTCGAGCATCAAGCTCGGCGCTCAGGACGTGTTCTGGGAGCCCGATGGCGCCTATACGGGCGCGATTTCCGTTTCGATGCTCAAGGAGCTGGAGTGCGCGTATTGCATCGTCGGTCACTCGGAGCGACGTGCGTATTTTGGCGAGACCGACGAGACGGTCAACAAGAAGATCAAAGCGCTGCTCGCGCAGGGTATTGCGCCCATCATGTGCTGCGGCGAGAGTCTTGACGTGCGCGATGCAGGCGATACGCTTGCCTTCATCGGCGAGCAGGTCCGTCTTGGCTGGGCGGGAGTGGGCGAGGAGGACGTCGCCAGGTCTGTCATCGCCTACGAGCCCGTCTGGGCCATCGGGACGGGCCGCGCCGCGACGCCCGAGCAGGCACAGGAGGCATGTGCGCACATCCGCTCTGTCGTCGCCGACTTCGCGGGCGCGGATGCGGCAAGCAGCATGCGCATCCTCTACGGGGGGTCGATGAACGAGGGTAACGGCGAGCTGTTCTTGCCACAGCCGGATATCGACGGCGGCCTCATTGGTGGCGCCTCGCTGAATGCCAAGGCGTTTTCGACGCTCGTCGAGATGGCGCTCAAGACGAAGTAACCACATGACAGATGACAATCGTTTCCGGGGCAGCGTTGGTTGCCCCGGATCGTTATAAGGAGCTCGTGACATATGAAACCCGTCCTGTTGGTGATCATGGATGGCTTCGGCTTGGCCGAAGACGGTCCGGGAAACGCCATCTCGCTTGCCCGCAAACCCTATCTCGACAAGCTGTGGGAGACGTGTCCCCATACGACGTTGGGGGCATCGGGACGTGATGTCGGCCTTCCCGACGGCCAGATGGGCAACTCCGAGGTCGGTCATCTGAACATGGGAGCCGGACGCGTCGTGCACCAGGAGCTCACGCGTATCAACGACGCGTGCGAGGACGGCAGCATCGAGCAAAACGAGATCCTCATCGAGGCCATGGATGCCGCCATCAAGATAAATCACCCCATCCATCTCATGGGATTGCTCTCCGATGGCGGTGTGCACAGCAATATCGAGCATCTCGAGGCTCTCATCGAGATGGCGGCCAAGCGCGGGAGTCGCGACATTCGCATTCACGCCTTCCTGGACGGTCGTGACGTCGATCCGAAGAGCGGTGCCGGTTTCGTCCAGCGCATCGTCGACTTCTGCGATCACATCTTCAACGATTACAGCGGTGCCCAGGCCGAGATCGCGACCATATCGGGTCGCTACTATGCGATGGACCGCGACAAGCGCTGGGATCGCGTCCAGCAGGCATGGAACGCGATTGCCATCGGCGCGGGCAAGGGCTTTGCGCGCAACCGTCCCGTTGGTGCCGTCGAGGCGTCCTACAAGGTGGATATCACCGACGAGTTCGTCATCCCGACGGTCCTCAACCATCGCGGCGTCAACGATGGCGACACCATGATCTTCTTCAACTTTCGTCCCGATCGCGCACGCGAACTCACGCGCGCCTTCGTGGATAGGGACTTCGATGGCTTTCCGCGTCCCAACGTGGCCGATGTCAACTTCGTCTGCCTCACCGAATACGATCCGACTATCGATGCGCCAATCGCCTTTCCCAAGGCGTTCCCGGAAAACACTCTGGCAGACCTGCTTGCCTCGCAGGGCTTGCGCCAGTTCCACATCGCCGAGACCGAGAAGTACGCGCATGTCACCTTCTTCTTCAACGGCGGTGTCGAGCAACCCAAGCAGGGGGAGGAGCGCAAGCTCATCGCCAGTCCCAAGGTCGCGACCTACGATTTGCAGCCCGAAATGTCCGAACCACTCGTCACCGAGGCGCTCGAACAGGCGATTAACGATGACGCGGCCGATGTCTACATCGTCAACTACGCCAACTGCGACATGGTTGGCCACACGGGCGTGATCGAGGCTGCGACCGCTGCGGTCGAGGCAGTCGACCACGGACTGTCCCATGTGGTCGAGGCGATTCTCGCCAAGGGCGGCGCCGCGCTCATCACGGCAGATCACGGCAACGCCGACAAGATGCTCGCCGATGATGGGACGAGTCCGTTCACGGCTCATACGACGGCGCGCGTGCCGCTCATCTTGGTGAGTGATGACGAATCGCTCGGCCTGGCCGACGTAGCGGAGGCTCGCCTGGCCGACGTAGCTCCCACGCTCATCGATTTACTCGGAATCGACAAGCCCGCGCAATGGACGGGAAATTCACTGTTGACCCGCGGATAGGAACTGTTAGAATGTCTAACCTGTGATGCGCGTTGCGCATTGCGTACGTAAGGAAGAAAGGCAATTCGTGGACGCGATACTCAATGTGATGCACTCTGCGCCGTTTATGTACATCGTCCTTGTCCTCTGGGCGATTTCGGCAATCGGGCTCATCATCTTCGTGCTCATGCATTCGGGCAAGGGCACGGGCGTTTCCGAGGTCATCGCCGGTAGCATTTACGGCACCGATACGGGATCTAGTATCGTCGAGCGCAATCTTGACCGAATCACGGTCATATTCGCGGTCGTGTTCATGGTATCCTTGCTTCTCCTGATGATTTCCTTTCCCACGGGATCGGTTCACTAGTCATCAGGGCTATTTGAAAAGTCGGAGTGGCGGAATGGCAGACGCGCTAGCTTGAGGTGCTAGTGTCCACTTTACGGACGTGGGGGTTCAAGTCCCCCCTCCGACACCAAGTAAAACGAGACCCGCTCAGGCGGGTCTTTTTATGTCTGCGGCCTTTTCTGGGCAAAAAGAAGAGGACCCGCCTGAATGGATGAGAGGAGAAGGCGGGTCCTCACAAGGAGGGATGCGACTAAGCGTCGCGACTGATTCGTGTGCCGAGTCAAATAGCTTGTTTTGACGAATCAGGCGGGTAAGTTGGGGAGACCTTCCCGCTGACATGCAATATACGCGCTTCCCATATGCAATGGGGCAAATTCGCAGACTCGCCACATTTTTTTAACTTATCTGTTGCTTTTTACCCCGGTTTGTGTAGACCCTGTGATGAAAGCCATGGATTCCATATCTTGATAATCTCTCAAGACTATATCCTAGATGTTGATAATTACTGATAGCCCCGTCTATTCACGTTTCCGCAATTCCCATCTCTTCACAAGGTTCTCATAAACGCGAAGCGTAGAGAGCCCTGCATGTGCATGGGGAGGCTGCTCCGCTTCGACGGTCGCTTCCCGACAGCCCGCTTC
>UQUH01000059.1 GCA_900544245.1 uncultured Coriobacteriaceae bacterium
TCAGACAGTCCTCGCGCCCGCTTCGCATGAATCGCTCATCTGCTCAAGATGCCCGCATCTGCGATCCCTATCTGCTGGGGTATATATTGTTTTGCCAATGCACATGCTGCATTGGATTGATTCGTGCATGAAGACGAGAGGGTCAGCTATGGCACAACTGCGCATCGCGTTGGCATCGGATCACGGTGGCTTCGAGCAAAAGGAGGAGCTCAGACCGTGGCTCGAGGATCTCGGCTTCACGGTCGACGACTTCGGTTGCGATAGCGAGGAAAGCGTCGACTATCCCGATTACGCCGAGCGCGCGGCGCGTGCCGTCGCGCAAGGCGATGACGACTACGGCATTCTCGTATGCGGTACCGGCATCGGTATGATGATCGCCGCCAACAAGGTCGCCGGCATCCGTGCCGCAAACCTCACCTCACCCGAGTTCGCCAAGCTCTCCCGCGAGCATAACGATGCAAACGTCGCGACGCTTTCGGGGCGTTTCACCTCTCTCGAGGACAACAAGAGCATTATCGAGACGTTCCTCGACACCGACTTCGCGGGTGGCAGGCATGCCCGCAGGGTCGAGAAGATCATGACCATCGAAGACGCAGAGTAGGAGAGCCTTGCCCATGAACAACGAGCTACTTGCCCAGGCAGACCCGGAGATTTCCGCTGCCATCAACGACGAGCTGACGCGCCAGCGCAACACGCTCGAGCTCATCGCATCCGAGAATATCCCCTCGTTGCCTGTCATCGAGACGATGGGCACGATTCTCACCAACAAGTACGCCGAAGGTTATCCCGGCAAGCGCTATTACGGCGGCTGCGCCAACGTCGACACCATCGAGACGATCGCCCGCAACCGCGCCTGTGAGGTGTTCGGGGCAAAGTACGCCAACGTGCAGCCACATTCGGGCGTCTGCGCTAACTCCGCCGCTTACTTCGCGTTGCTCGATCCGGGTGCCACCATTCTGGGCATGTCGCTCTCGGCTGGCGGCCATCTCTCGCACGGTGCCAAGTTCTCGCTCTCGGGTCGTTTCTACGATGCCCATTCCTACGGCCTGAATCCCGAGACCGAGCGCATCGACATGGACGAGGTCCGTGCCATTGCCCGGGAGGTCAAGCCCGATCTCATCGTCGCGGGCGCCTCGGCCTATCCGCGGATCATCGACTTCGAGGCCTTCGCCGACATCGCCCATGAGGTGGGCGCCTACCTCATGGTCGACATGGCGCACATCGCCGGTCTCGTTGCCGGTGGCGCCCATCCCTCGCCGGTACCCCATGCCGACATCGTCACCTCCACCTCGCACAAGACCCTGCGCGGCCCGCGCGGTGGCTTCATGGTCACCAACAACGAGGAGATTTACGACAAGTACAACAAGGCCGTGTTCCCCGGATGGCAGGGCGGTCCGCTCATGCACGTCATCGCCGCCAAGGCCGTCGCCTTTGGCGAGGCGGCGCAACCGTCGTTCTCCGAGTACGCCCATGCCGTCGTCGAAAACGCCGCCGCCTTGGGCGAGGGCTTGGTCGAGGGCGGCCTGCGCCTCGTTTCCGGCGGCACCGACAATCACCTGTGCCTCGTCGACCTCACGCCCGCGGGCATCACCGGCAAGGAGGCCGAGGAGTTGCTCGAGCCGCTCGGCATAACGACCAACAAGAACGCCATTCCCAACGACCCACTCCCGTCTTCCATCACGAGCGGCGTGCGCGTGGGAAGCGCCACGATCACCTCGCGTGGCTTTGACGCTGACGAGGCCCGCGCCATCGGCGGCTTCATCGCACGCGCCATCTTCAATCGTGATGACCGGACCGTCCTCGAGGGAGTCGCGCGCGAAGTGCATGACATGCTCGAGGCGCATCCGCTGTATCCCGAAATCGCCTAGCGCGCAAAGCGCGGGAGAGGAGACGTCATGGCCGACACACGTCCGAGCTGGGACGAGTACTTCATGGATATCACGCGCAGGGTCGCCACGCGTTCGACCTGCCTGCGCCGCGCCGTCGGCGCCATCCTGGTTCACGACAAGCGCATCATCGCCAGCGGATACAACGGAGGACCTTCGGGGCTTGCGCATTGCCTCGACATCGGCTGCCTGCGCGAGAAGCTCGGCATTCCCTCCGGACAGCAGCATGAGCTGTGCCGCGGTATCCACGCCGAGCAAAACGCCATCATCCAGGCGGCGCGCTACGGCGTGTCCATCGAGGGTTCCGTCCTGTACTGCACCACGCAGCCCTGCACGCAATGCACCAAGATGCTCATCAACGCGGGCATAACCGAAATCGTCTATGCGGAAGGGTATCCGGACGATCTCGCGCGCGAGCTCCTGGAGGAGTCCGGCATCATCGTGCGCCGCTTCGAGGCATAGAAATCCCCGCTCAGGAGCTTGTGGATGTACTCGTCGAAGGGCGCTTCACCGTTCACGGAATAAAACCCAAAAACAATTCCGCTTTGCAAGATTGCCAATGCCTTTTGCTACAATCCCATATTGGTGTGCTTGATGCCGAGTCGCCGGTTTATCGGGGAGGAACGTGTTCGATGCCCATACTTTTCGGAGCCCTTACGGGACTTCTGGGTTTCGTCCCGCTGTTTCTCGCTTTTAGACTGGCACGCAAGCACCCGTCGACGAACACATTGACTTTCGGCCTCTTCGGGCTGGGAGGTGTCTTCGTCTCGCTGATCATCTTGGTGGTTGGACTCATCATTTGTGCGATGACGGCGCGAGATGGACTGGTCGGCTTCGCCATCGCGGAGGCGGTTGTGTTCCTCGGCGCAACGATTGCCTTCGTCTTGAAGAGGAACTACGTCTTCAAGCGCGGTGGTGACAAGAACGAGACCCGAGTGAAGGGGGAGTAAGGTGGGAGACGCTCTAGGCGCATTTGTAGGAGAGGCCCAAGGCCTGTCCGCGCATTTTGAGCCCCAGACCGTATTCAGCATCGGAGGCTGGAACATCACGCAGTACGACATCTGGCTGTTCATCGCCTTTTTCGTCGCGTTGCTGGTGATCCTCATAGCTGCCAGGAAGCTGCAGCTCATTCCGACCAACAAGTTCTACAATATGGTCGAATACGGCTACGAGTTCGTTAATCGCAACGTCGCGGAAGACGTCATCGGACATGGTTTCAAGAAGCACGTCCCGTTCCTGGCGACTTTGTTCTTCTTCATTCTCATTTGCAACATGCTCGGTCTCGTTCCGGGCTTCAAGACGTCGACGGGTTCCATTTCGTGCACCTGGGCGCTTGCGACCATATCGTTCGTCTACTTCAACTTCTACGGTTTCAAGACCCTGGGAGCAGGCGGGTACTTCAAGTCGCTGTGCCCGAGCGGCGTTCCCGGTCCCATGGTTCCGGTCATCTGGTTCCTTGAGTTCTTCTCCATGGTCATCCGCATTCTCACGCTGGCCGTTCGTCTTTACGGCAACATGCTCGCGGGTCACATGGTCCTCGCGGTGTTTGGTATCGCGACCACGTGCTTCCTGCAGGTTGCGCTGTTCAGCGGCTCCATCGACCTCATCGCAGGCCTGCCGTCGGTGGCATGGTTCCTGCTTCTCGTCGTGATGTACGCGCTCGAGTGCTTGGTCGCCTTCATCCAGGCCTTCGTGTTCGCCATATTGTCGGCGTCGTACATCAACATGGCCACTCATCCGCACTAGGATGGACCTGACGCGAGACGCGTCCGCCCGCCGCAGCGCATGTGGCGTTTCTATTGGTGTCACAGCCGGTTGCCTTTCCGGCTGAGCATATTTGTCAGATGCCCCATAAGAGGAATGGGGTAGGAAAAAGGAGGAAGTTGTGGAAATCACGCTTGTACTCGCAGCACTGAAGGTCGTCGGTTACGGCCTGGCGGCCATTGGCCCTGGTATCGGCATCGGTATCGCCACCTACGGTCTTTGCGTCTCTGCTGCTCGCCAGCCCGAGATGAAGGGTCAGCTCATGGGCTACTTCTTCATCGGCGCCGCCATGTCCGAGGCGTTGGCACTGCTTGGCTTGGTCCTGTTCTTCATCGGTTAATCGTCTTGTACATGAGAGATTCTGATTTTAAGAATAGGAGGCAAGCGAAGTTGAAATGCAAGAATAAGGCAACAAGGATCAGCTGCGCCGTTGTGTTCGCGGCGGCCTTTGCACTGGCTTGCCCTGCATATGCATTCGCTTCTGAGGGGGGCATCGACGCGATCCTGCCCAAGATGAACGAATTCATCCCCATGCTCGTCGCCTTCATCATCCTTTGGATCGTCCTCGCGAAGTTCGGGTGGCCCCTGTTTGACGGCATGCTCGTGAAACGCGAGACGACCATCCGCGAGGCCCTCGAGAAGTCCGAGCAGGCACGCATCGAGTCCGAGCGCGTGCTCGCCGAGTACCAGGACAAGCTGATCGAGGCTCGCCAGGAGGCGGCCACGATCATCTCCGAGGCCAAGCAGCAGGCCGAGGCGCAGCGCGCCGCGACCACCGCCAAGGCCCAGGAGGAGGCCGAGAAGATCATCGTCAAGGCGCGCGAGGCAATGCAGGCGGAGAAGAACGCCGCCATCGCCGAGCTCCAGGCGTCTGTCGCCGATATCGCATGTGCCGCCATGACCCGCGTCGTGCAGGAGGACTTCACGGATGCGGATCATCGTAGGCTCATCGAGAAGAGCCTCGAAGAGATAGGTACGCTCAATGCCTAGGAATCGCCTGCTCATCAAGAAGGAAATCGAGGCATATGCCGAGGTCCTGCTCGAACTGGGCGAGTCCACCGATAGCGTGTACTCGATTTCGGCTCAGCTCGAGGAGATGAAGAAGGTCGTGCGCATGCACCCTGGTCTCAGGGACGTGCTCGCGAACGACTCCATCGACGAGAATACGCGTGCGACGGTAATCCATGAGGTCTTCAAGGAGTTTTCCGTCGACATGATCAAGTTCGTCATCGTGATGGCCGAGCGTCAGGACATTCCGCTGCTCCCAAGGGTCGCGGAGTGCTATGACCAGATGGTCCAGGACAAGTACGACGTCGTCATCCTCGACGTCGCCACCGTCATTCCGCTCGACGACGAGCTGCGAGAGAAGTTTAAGAGTAAGTTTGCCGCCCAATTCGGCAAGGAGATCGTCCTGCGCGAGCATGTCGATGCCTGGCTGCTTGGCGGCACGAACGTGAGAGCAAATGGTAGGCGTGTCGATTGTTGCACCGCTACGCGAATCGAAAGGGTTCGTGCCGAGCTCTCTTCAGTATGGACTGGAGGTGAAAGGTAAATGGCGGAAATCACCGCGAGCGACATCGATCAGATTCTGCGTGAGAAGCTTGCTTCACTGCAGACCAACGTCGAGACTCGTGAGTTTGGTCATGTCATCCAGATCGGCGACGGCATCGCGCGCGTCGACGGTCTGAAGAGTGCAATGGCTGGCGAGCTCCTCGAGTTCGTCGCCCATGACGGCACGACTGTCTATGGTCTCGCCCAAAACCTTGAAGAAGACGAAGTGGGCGCCGTTCTCCTCGGCGACTACACCCTTATCAAGGAGAACGACGAGGTTCACACGACGGGCCGCGTCGTCGAAGTTCCCTGCGGCAAGGCATTGCTCGGCCGTGTCGTCAATCCGCTCGGCATCCCGCTGGACGGCAAGGGCCCCATCGAGGCCGAGGGATACCGCCCCGTCGAGTTTCGTGCTCCGGGCGTCATCGAGCGCCAACCTGTTCACGAGCCCGTCCAGACGGGCCTCATCGCCATCGACGCGATGATCCCCATCGGACGTGGCCAGCGTGAGTTGATCATCGGCGACCGCCAGACGGGCAAGACCGCCATCGGCATCGATACGATCATCAACCAAAAGGGCAAGAACATGATCTGCATCTATGTCGCCATCGGCCAGAAGGCCTCCACGGTCGCTACCGTGGTCGAGGCCCTCGAGAGCCACGGCGCCATGGATTACACGATCGTCGTGTCCGCGCCCGCATCCACGTCAGCACCGCTGCAGTACATCGCCCCCATGGCCGGTTGCGCAATGGGCGAGTACTTCATCTACAATGGTGCCGACGGCCAGCCGGCAAGCGTCACCAATCCCGGTGGCCACGTGCTCTGCGTCTACGACGACCTCTCCAAGCAGGCCGTCGCCTATCGCCAGATGTCGCTGACGCTGCGTCGCCCGCCGGGACGCGAGGCCTATCCTGGTGACGTCTTCTACCTGCACTCCCGTCTGCTGGAGCGCGCCGTCAAGCTCAATGACAAGAACGGTGCCGGTTCGCTTACGGCGCTGCCCATCATCGAGACCCAGGGCGGTGACGTCTCGGCTTACATTCCGACCAACGTCATCTCCATCACCGACGGCCAGATCTTCCTGCAGTCCGACCTCTTCTTCCAGGGCCAGCGCCCGGCAGTCAACGTCGGCATCTCGGTTTCCCGAGTCGGTGGTTCCGCGCAGATCAAGGCTATGAAGCAGGTTGCCGGTACATTGCGCCTCGACTTGGCCGCCTATCGCGAGCTGCAGGCGTTCTCGCAGTTCGGCAGCGACCTCGACAAGGCGACCCAGCAGCAGCTCTCCCGTGGCGCTCGCATGACCGAGCTCCTCAAGCAGGGCCGCTTCGCCGCCATGGACGTCGAGGACCAGGTTGTCGCCATCTTTGCCGGTGACCAGGGATTCCTCGATGGCATGCCCGTCTCCGACACGCTTCGCTTCCGCGATGACCTCGTGCAGTACATGCACACGGTTCGCAAGGACCTCAAGGAGAAGATCGCGACCGAGAAGCAGCTGACCGACCAGATCAAAGAGGAGCTCCTCGAGGCCATCACGACCTTCAAGCAGAGCTTCATCATTGCGAAGAAATAGAGGTTAGCGCATGCCCAGTCAACGCGATATCAAGAGGCGCAAGCTCTCCGTCGAGAGCACGAAGCAGATCACGCGCACCATGGAAATGGTCGCGACTGCCAAGATCCGCCATGCGACTGAGCGCATCGCCGCCGCTACCCCGTATTCCGAGGCCATGGTCAAGACGCTTTCGGCTGTAGCTGCCCACTCCATTGGCGTGGAGCATCCGCTGCTGGAAGAGCACGAGCAGAAGAAGGCGGCAATCGCCATCGTCGTGGTCTCGGACCGTGGCCTGGCCGGTGGATTCAACAGCAACGTGTTTCGCATGGTAGACAAGTACCGTGCTGAGAACACCGCTGCCGGCATCAAGACCGACGTCATCGTCTGCGGCAAGAAGGGCGCGAGCTACTTCCACTACCGCAGGCTCGAGCCGCTCATGGTCTTCCGCGACATGTCCGCCGACCCCACGATACAGGAGGCGCGCGAGATTTCCTCGTACGTTCGCAGCAGCTTCCTCGACCATGCCGTTGACGAGGTGAAGGTGTTCTACAACCATGCCCGCAACGCCGCCGATCAGGATTTGCGCGAAGAGGTCATCCTGCCCGTCCAGGCCGATGCGCTCAAGGCAAGTGACGAGGAGGGGGAGTCTTCCCTCGCCGCCGGCACGAGTTTCGAGCCTTCGTCGGAAGAGGTTCTTGACCGCCTGCTCCCGGCTTATGTCGAGACGGTGGTCTATCACGCGCTCATCGATTCAGCCGCTGCCGAGCAGGGCGCTCGCCGCAAGGCGATGAAGTCCGCGACCGACAACGCGACCGAGATGATCGAAACGCTGGATCGTCTGTACAACCGCGTACGCCAGGGCGCCATCACCACCGAGATCACCGAGATCGTCGGCGGTGCGGCCGCTTTGGAGGAATAGAGAATGACGAGTAAGATAAGGACACAACTATGAAGAACGTTGGACGCATCGTTCGCATCGTTGGTGCTGTCGTAGACTGCGAGTTTGCGGCTGATTCCATCCCTGCGATCTACAACGCGCTCACGGTGGATGCTGATACTCCAGTCGGTCACATTTCGACCGTGCTCGAGGTCCAGATGCACCTGGAGGGCAATATGGTCCGTACGGTCGCCATGACCAGCACGGACGGCCTTCAGCGCGGCACCGAGGTCGTTGACACCGGTGCTCCCATCCAGATGCCTGTCGGCGACGAGACCCTCGGTCGCATCTGGAACGTCATCGGCCAGCCGGTCGATGGCAAGCCGATGCCCAAGATCGAGCAGACCTATCCGATTCACCGTCCGGCACCCGCCTTCGACGAGCTCACCACCAAGACCGAGACCTTCGAGACCGGCATCAAGGTCATCGACCTTCTCGAGCCCTACATTCGTGGTGGCAAAACGGGCCTGTTCGGCGGCGCCGGCGTCGGCAAGACCGTTCTCATCATGGAGCTCATCAACAACCTCGCCCAGGAGCACAACGGTACCTCCGTGTTCACGGGCGTCGGTGAGCGTACCCGTGAGGGCACGGACCTCTACCTCGAGATGAGCGAGTCGGGCGTCATCAACAAGACCTGCCTCGTGTACGGTCAGATGAACGAGCCTCCCGGAGCGCGTCTGCGCGTCGGTCTGGCCGGTCTGACGGTCGCCGAGTACTTTCGCGACCAGGGCCAGGACGTCCTCCTGTTCATCGATAACATCTTCCGCTTCACCCAGGCCGGTTCCGAGGTCTCCGCACTTCTGGGCCGCATGCCGTCCGCAGTCGGTTACCAGCCCACGCTGGCCACCGAGATGGGCGACCTGCAGGAGCGCATCACCTCGACCGCGACGGGCGCCATCACCTCCGTCCAGGCCGTCTACGTCCCCGCAGACGACCTCACCGACCCGGCTCCCGCCACCGCGTTCATCCACCTCGACGCCACCACGGTTCTGTCGCGCTCCATCGCCGAGCTCGGCATCTACCCGGCCGTCGACCCGCTGGCCTCCACGAGCCGCGCCCTCGATCCCTCTGTCGTGGGCGACGAGCATTACCGTGTCGCCGTGCAGATCCAGGAGATTCTCCAGGCCTACTCCGACCTCCAGGACATCATCGCCATTCTGGGTATGGACGAGCTCTCCGAGGAGCAGAAGCTCGTCGTCGCCCGTGCCCGCAAGGTGCAGCAGTTCCTGGGCCAGCCGTTCCACGTTGCCAAGCAGTTCACCGGCATCGACGGCAAGTACGTCAAGGTCGAGGATACGGTTCGCTCGTTCAAGATGATCATTGACGGCGAGATGGACGACGTTCCCGAGCAGGCGTTCCGCAACAAGGGCGACATCGAGGAAGTTCTCGAGGCCGCCAAGGAACTCGTTTAGAGAAAGGTCGCTAGCCAACCATGCTGCAATGTGAAATCGTCACTCCCGAAAGCAAGCTGTACTCTGACGAGGCCCACTTCGTGGTCATTCCCGCTTCCGAAGGCGAGATGGGCATCTTTGCCAAGCACGAGCCCGTGGTGACCACGCTCAAGTCGGGTACCGTGCGTGTAACCGAGTCAGAGGGCCAGGAGCCGGTACGCTACATTGTGGCCGGGGGGTATGCGCAAATCGAGGGAGACCGCGTCATCGTACTCGCCGATCATGCGGCCGCCTTGCAAGAGCTCGACGAGACTGCCATCAAGGTCCATATTGACGACCTCAAGGAGAAGATGGCCGACCTTAAGGATGACGATCCTAATCGCGCGTTCATCGAAGACGAGGTCAAGTGGAACGAGGTTCTCCTCGAGCAAACCAAGTAACACCGCGAGTGATTTCCACACACGAGAGGGGGTCGTCATCTGGCGACCCCTTCTTGCTTTTGGAGTTCAAGAGAGATGGCGTACGTTTTCCGCGTTTCCCTAGTCCAAGGCAAGTATCTATGTACGTTTTCTGCGTTTTCCTAGGGAAAAATGGGGTAGTGTCCCGAATGTTGGTGTAGGCACCTAGAATCTGGTTCGTATTCTAGCCC
>UQUH01000060.1 GCA_900544245.1 uncultured Coriobacteriaceae bacterium
GGCAGCGGGCTTATTACCAACGGCGGGAGCGGCAGGCATCGCGGCGGTTGCGGCGGCGTCGGTGGACAGCTCGCCGTCCTTGTAGAAGGTGAGCACATGAACGGTGTTGGCGTTCGTATCGTCGTTCCAGTTGCCGTTGACGACCTTGAAGGTCACACGCTTCTGGTAGATGTCGGGAATACCGTCAGGACCTTCCTTCTCAGGGTTGTCCTTATCGATCTTGTCTTCGTACCACTTGGCGGTATAGGTGGCATTGCCGCTCACCTTGTCAGCAACTGCCGGATTCCAGCCTGCGAAGACGTAGCCGTAGCGAGTGGGGTCGGCGATGGTCGGAGTGGCGGTGGCCTTGAGGAGCTTGTCAAAGACCTGGTCGGCAAAGACCTCTTCGCTCTCGACACCATCGGTGTAAGTCACCGTGTAGAGCTCTTTCCACGTAGCGGTGTAGGTGACGTTGCCGGTCACGGTATCAGCAACCTTGGGATCCCAGCCGGTGAAGAGGTAGCCCTCACGGGTGGGGGTTCCATTGAACGCGGGGGTGGCGCGGTTGTAGAGGATGTTCTTGTAAGTTTGCGTTTCAAACGCATCGCCATCCACGCCATCTACGTACTGGACCACGAAGTCATCCTGCGGCTCGAAGTAGAGGTTCAGGTCGGTCCCAACTATCTCCGCACGCACGTGATTAGCACTCTTGTAGCCAGTGGAATCCGTAAGTTTCAAGGACAGCGTTTCCTTGGCATTGTCAACAATACTTACAGGTATCTCCACAACCTCGGACGACCCGTTTTCTTTTGCCGTCGCTTTGCCTTCAGAATCAACGACGATAAAATCCTTCCAGACGGGATTAGCATCTCCGTCCTTCCCCTTGGCCTTAGCGCCTTGCGGTTTGGCAATCTGCCTATAGGTGCCATCAGGATTTGGGGTATTGTCGAGATAATTAATCTTGAGATCCTGCTCAGAAAGTTCTGCGGAAACCTGCACGCCGATAATGTAAACGTTTATATCTCCCGCTTTGTAATCCTGGTTACGCTTTTTTATGTCCGGTTCTTCACCATGGGTTACTTTCCATGAATCATAAAACGGAATTGTGAAGTCATTTTTCTGCTCCTCTGGCAAAATATTGTCAAAACTGTCGAAATTGCTGGGGATTAGACCGCTTACATCTTCCTTTTCACCGGATTTTATTTTCCCGCCCTTATTAGCGACACCCCTTAATGCCACGCGCTCTACATTCCAACGCTCTGCAAAGCTAAGCGAGTTACCATCCTTGTTTGCGTAATAGCTGGAGTAGTAAACAGGGAGATAGTTTTCGCTAAGCTTCTTGCCATTGACTCCGTAAAGCTGAATAACGGCAACTCCTCGCCCTGATTTTGCCGCAGTATATCCAGTTGAAGGGCTTAAGTAACCAAATTCGTTGGCATTAAATAAAATTTTACCTTCGTTGAGGCTGAACTCTTGTTGATAGTAGAGCGTCACATACTGATTGGCACTGATGGCAACCCAGTCCGAGGAATCCGTCTTGTACTGCCATGTATTCTCGTTCTGGTTATAGCGAAGAGTCGTCGCCTTTGCCCCAGTTCCATACATGGACTTTATGTCTGTTGATTTGTCGTCATGCGCAGCTTGACCATTGCTCGCGTTCTGAACCTCTGCGCGGACGAAGGTGAAATTTTCCCCCTTTTCATTCGTTTGCGTCATGAGACCAGCGTCGCTTACCAGACCGCTTATGGACATGCCATCTTCAGTGCCGAGGGCGAGGGTTATGCCAGTGGAGATGGTCACATTCGCGGGAAGCTTTTGTGAAGAGCAGTAGGTGTAGGAAGCGATCCTCTTCTCACCGTCGGGGAGCTGCCAAACCGGAGCCTCAGGCTCGGCGGCCGGGGTGATGAGGGTCTCGTCCACGACAGGCTCGGTAGCCTCGATCTCGATGGGGCCGGTCAGGCCTGCCTTGCAGTCCTTGGCATGGACCTCACCCGTGCAATCGCATTTCGCTTCCACGTCTGCCCTGTCGGTCGCATCCGCGTCGGCATCCTGGGTACCGAGGACCGTGTCGACGACGTCGGTCGACACATCCTTCTTCGATTCGTCTTCGATGTCATCGATGGAGAGCTTGTCGTTTGCGGCCGAAATTGCAGCGGCCTCGTCTTCGGCCTGCTTCGTGGACTTCTCGGCCTCGAGTGCTGCCATTTCCTCGCTTGTTGCCCCGGTGGAGGCACCGGAAATAGCACCCGCTATGGGAATGATGGTGAGAGTCGACACCGCAAACACGATCGCGATGAACGTGCTGAGGCATTTGCCCCACATCGTGTCTTTTGGTTCCTTGAATTTCTTTTGATGTTTCATGTGCTCCACCAGCCTTTCCCAGCCTACTCACTTACGGCGAAGCCACTATATAGAAAAGAATGACTGGGTAAAAATCGGCAGATTGGACGATTTCATGCTCTGACCGTGCGTTTTATTAAAAATGTAGGCTCCTGAACAGGAAGAATTTAAGAGATTTACCGTGTCATGTTGAAAGAGACACCTAAAAACTGACCCTCTTATGTCGTAGTTTTGACATGGTAACGCCATGCTATTAGAATAAACGTGCCGCGTGTCGAAAGCGGCGCCTGGACATGGAAAAACAAACCGGTACCAGTTGTTACTGCGGAGGCTGCTATGGATGCCGAGGCGATTACCGTAAGGGTTCCCCAACGGGACGCAGGTTCCCTGGAGATTGTCTGTGGTGTGGCGAATGCTGGCGGCGGCTATGTCCTCGTCCCCACCTCTCGAAAGGACTATTCATCAGGCCTACGCCGTACGCGGCGCAAGTTCGAGGCCATTCCCGACGCCATCGAAACGGAGCTGGGCTTGTCGTGCCCCATCGTTCCCGTAATGGACGGTGGAGAATTCTTTCTGGAGATAGAGGTTCCCGCGGCAACAGAGCCCCTGAGCTTACGAGGGACGTACTGGCTCTATTCGGATGGACAGAACAAGCGCCAAACCTATGAAGCGATTTTCCGCACCTGGCAGGATGAGGCAACCACGCCGTGGGAGCTCAAGACCCTCCCCTATGTCGATCATGATGACTTGTCCGGCGAAGAGCTCGTTGCCATAGCCGGCATCCCGTTATCGAACATCGACAAGGCGAGCGGAAATCTGACAGATACCGTCAAAAGCCGCCTCGACCACTTGGGACTCACGCATCCGCGCACATCGAAGCTCAACAACGCCGGGGCATTGCTGCTGTGCACCAATCCCGCACGCTTCGTACCGGGCGCTACGGTACATATCGCGTCTTTCGAGGATGATGGCTCGTCAACTGGCCTCGAAGACGAGATAATCGGCCCCCTCTCCCAGCAAATTGACGGTACCGTACGGAAAATCATGGACAAGTACTTGCCATCCATCTCGAAGGCCAAGGCGTTTGCGCAAAGCTCGCCACCCGAGACGGCAATTCGTGCCGCGGTGACAAACGCCCTGCTCCACAAGGATTACGGCAGCGGCGTCCCCGTCCGTGTCACGGTCTCGTCCCAGCAGCTCGTGATACAGAACGTGGGCGCACTTCCGGAAGGGTGGAGCGAAGAGACTCTCGTTCATGGTCACGCGCCTCACTTTCGCAATCCAGTGCTTGCGACGACCGCACGCTTGCTGGAAATATCGCTAGGATGGGGCGAGGGCATCGAGACGATGCGCGAAGGTTGCATCCAATCAGGAGCCGAGCTGCCACGCTTCGAGCTGTCGCCCGGACACACGGCGGTGGTGTTTCCGCTGCCTGCGACGAAGCGCGGGGTATCTGCCGTGCGATCAAAGACGACAAACCCCTCTAAGGAGGGAAAGCGCTCGCAGGGAAGAGCCGGGATGCAAACAACTACTGATGGCTCGCGTCACGTCACATTCGCGGAGCGCTCGATTGCCGCCGCTCACAAGCTCGACATGACCCAGACCGACGAGTACGTGCTCCAGGTGCTCACCACCAACGGACGCGCGACGGCGGCGCGTATCGCGCAAGTGCTCGGGGTAAGCGAGCGCACGGTGCGCAGGTCATTCAAGAAGCTGCGGGAGTATGGCTTCATAGAGCGCATTGGCTCCGACAAGGCCGGTTACTGGAGCGTGAACGAGTGATGGCGACTGGAAAGCGAGTGGGTTACATACCTCACTGGTAGATTTACATAACTTCAACTAGCAGAATTACATAACCGCTGCGTGCAAATAAAAACGGGGCCATGTGGCCCCGGATTGCGTTGGTGGAGGTAAGGGGGCTCGAACCCCTGGCCTCAGGCTTGCAAAGCCCGCGCTCTCCCAGCTGAGCTATACCCCCGTTTTCGAGACACGTGTCACGTAACCAGACAAAAGCGCTCCGGCAACATTTGTCTGGTGCGCATTTGCCTCCAAGTATCAATAAACGCCCCGGCGGCGACTCGGCCCACGCCGGGGCGTTTATTACCTAGAATGGTGGGCCTTACAAGATTCGAACTTGTGACCTCACGATTATCAGTCGTGCGCTCTAGCCAACTGAGCTAAAGGCCCGCGCAAATACGCGAGCACGTATGTTGCCACAATCTTAGTGCCTTGGGAAGCGTTTATTCGAGAAAGTTCGCTTCGTTTCCGTGGAAGTGCCCCGCAAACAACACGAGCGGCCCCGAAGGGCCGCCCGCGAATGAGACAGTTACACTGAGCAACTGTCTCATTTTATGCTAGTCAGTGGTGTCGATCTCGTCTTCCTCGATGTCGTCTTCCACGTCGGCGGGGACCTCGGTCTTCATCTGGCCCGAAATCTCCTCGGTCAGAAGCTCGGTCTGTCCCTCGATGATCTCCTTCTTCTTTTTCTTGCCGGCAGCCACACGGGCCACGGCGACCACGCGGTCGGAATCGTCGACGTTCATGACCTTGACGCCCTGGGTCGCGCGCGAGAGCTCGGAGATGTCGCCGGCCTTCACGCGAATCACGACGCCTTCCTCGGAGACGATCATCATCTCGTGCTTCTCGTTGATGATCTTCATCGCGGCGATCATGCCCTTCTTGTCGGTCATCTTGATCGTCGACATGCCGCCACCACCGCGGTGATGCTCGGTGTACTCGGTGACCTTGGTGCGCTTGCCATAACCGCGCTCGGTGATGACGAAGAGGTCACTGTCGTCGGGCGCGATCTCCATGCCGAGCACGCGATCGCCTCCTGCGACGTCGATGCGGATACCGTGGACGCCCGTAGTGTCACGACCCATGGGCCGCGCCTCGGACTCGTCGAAGCGGATGGCCTTGCCGGCGCTGCTCACCATCATGACCTTCATGCCCGGTGCCACGCGGCGCACGGCGATGAGCTCGTCGGCATCGCGCAGGTTGATGGCGATGAGGCCGTTGGAGCGCACGTTCTTGTACGCGTCGAAGGCCGTCTTCTTGATCATGCCATGCGCGGTTGCGAACAGCAGGTACTCGTCGGCCGGGAAGTCACGCGTGTTGATGACAGTCGCGACCTTCTCGTCGTCCTCGATGGGAAGCAGGTTGACCACGGGCGTGCCCTTGGCCTGACGGCTGCCGAGCGGAATCTGGTGCACCTTCTGGCGATAGACCTTACCCTTGTTGGTGAAGAAGAGCATGTAGTCATGCGTAGAGGCGATGAAGAGCTGCTCGACGAAGTCGTTTTCCTTGAGCTTGACGCCACTCATACCCTTGCCGCCGCGCTTCTGCTGGCGGTAGGTGGCAACGGGCAGGCGCTTGATGTAGCCGCTGCGCGTGATCGTGACGACCATGTCCTCGTCGGCGATGAGGTCCTCGATGTCGAGATCGCGAGCCTCGTCGGCGATCTCGGTACGACGCTTGTCGGCGTAGCGACGCTTGATCTCAAGCATCTCGTCGCGGATGATCTCCTTGACAAGGTTCTCGTCGCCCAAGACGCGCTTGTAATAGGCGATCTTCTCGCGCAGCTCGGCGAGCTCGGTCTCGATCTTCTCGCGCTCGAGTCCGGTCAGACGGCGCAGACGCATCTCGAGGATGTGATTTGCCTGGACCTCGGAAAGCCCGAAGCGCTCGATGAGACGCGCGCGTGCCTCGGCATCATCGCGCGAGGAACGGATGATGGAAATGACCTCGTCGATGTTGTCGAGCGCGATGACCAGACCCTCGAGGATGTGGGCACGCTCCTCGGCCTTGCGCAGCTCGTAGCGCGTGCGACGCTGAATGACGTCGATCTGATGGTCGATGTAGTTGTACAGCATGTCCTTGAGGCCCAGGACGTGCGGCACGCCGTTGACCAACGCGAGGTTGTTGATGCCGAAGCCCGTCTGCAGCTGCGTGTGCTTGTAGAGCTTGTTGAGGACGACCTGCGGCTCCTCGCCACGCTTGAGGTCGATGACGATGCGCATGCCCTTGCGGTCGGACTCGTCGTTGAGGCCGGAAATCTCCGTGACGGTCTTCTGCTTGACTAGATCGGCGATCTTCTCGATGAGCTTGGCCTTGTTGACCTGGTAGGGAATCTCGGTCACGACGATGCGGTTGCGGCCTGACGTGCTCTTCTCCACATGTGCCTTGGCGCGGATGGTAATGGAGCCGCGACCCGTTTCGTAGGCCTCGCGGATGCCGCTGCGGCCCATGATGGTCGCACCCGTCGGGAAGTCAGGGCCGGGCATGATCTGCAAGATCTCGTCGAGCGAGATGTCCGGGTTCTCCATGACGGCGATGGTCGCGTCGATGGCCTCGCCCAGGTTGTGGGGCGGGATGTTCGTAGCCATGCCGACGGCGATGCCGGGGGAGCCGTTGACGAGCAGATTGGGGAAGCGCGCGGGGAGCACCTTGGGTTCCTGCAGCGATTCGTCGTAGTTGGGCTGCCAGTCGACGGTCTCTTTCTCGAGATCGGCCAGAAGCTCCATGGCCGGCTTGTTCAGTCGGGCTTCGGTGTAACGCATGGCTGCGGCACCATCGCCGTCGATGGAACCGAAGTTACCATGGCCGTCGATGAGCGGGACACGCATGGAGAAGTCCTGCGCGAGACGCACGAGCGTGTCGTAGATGGCGGCATCACCATGGGGGTGATACTTACCCATGCAGTCACCGACGGGACGTGCGCACTTGACGTGGGGCTTGTTGGGCGTGATGCCGCTTTCGTTCATCGCGTAAAGGATGCGACGATGGACGGGCTTGAGGCCGTCGCGCACGTCGGGTAGCGCGCGGGCCACGATGACCGACATCGAGTACTCGAGGAACGAAGTGCGCATCTCACGCGCGAAATCGGTCTCGGAAACCTTGCCCACGTTGATATCGAGCGTGCCTATGCCGTGATTGATCTTAGCCTCGAGGCTCTCCTCCTGCTCGACCTCTTCGCTGTCCTCGATCACGGTCGCCTCGACCTCGGTGAACTCGTCGTCACCCATGAGGGATTCCTGGTTGTCGTTGTTGAAGGTATCGTCTGCCATTGTTCATCCCTCCTTAGATGTCGAGGAAGCGCTCGTCAATGTCGGCCGCATGCTCGGTGATGAAGGTGCGGCGGCACTCGACGTCGTTTCCCATGAGTTCGTTGACGACGCGGTCAACCTCGGTCATATCGGAAATCTCGACCTGGCGCAGCGTGCGGCGCTCGGGGTCCATCGTGGTCTCCCAGAGCTGCTCGGGGTCCATCTCACCCAGACCCTTGTAGCGTTGCACATCGTATTTCTCGGGATTGTCGAGGTTATTCATGCACTCCTTGAGTGCCTCGTCGTTGTAGAGGTACTGGATGACCTTACCCGTGCGTGAGTTCTTCTTCTTGAGGCCATAGAGTGGCGGGCACGCTATGTAGATGTAGCCGCGCTTGATGAGCTCGGGCATGAAGCGGAAGAAGAAGGTGAGCAGCAGGATGGCGATGTGCGCGCCGTCGACGTCGGCATCGGTCATGATGATGATGCGGTGGTAGCGCGCCTTGTCGGCGTCGAAGCCCTCACCGTATCCCGTCCCGATGGCCGTGATGAGCGAGTTGATGGTGTCCGAGGACAGCGCACGATGTTCCTGCACGCGCTCGACGTTGAGAATCTTGCCGCGCAGGGGAAGAATTGCCTGGTAGCTGCGCTCGCGCGCCTGCTTTGCCGATCCACCTGCGGAGTCACCCTCGACGATGTAGAGCTCGGTGAGCGCTGGGTCGCGCACGGAACAATCGGCGAGCTTGCCGGGAAGTCCGGCGCCTTCGAGAGCACCCTTGCGACGCGTGAGGTCGCGGGCCTTGCGAGCGGCAGCGCGGGCCTTGCCGGCCTGGATGGCCTTCTGGACAATCATCTTCGCGGGCTTGGGATTCTCGTCGAGATATTCGGCAAGTCCCTTGTTGACAGCGCCGATGACGAGACCACGTACCTCGGGATTGCCGAGTTTTGCCTTCGTCTGACCCTCGAACTGCGGCTCGTGCAGACGAACGGAAATGACGGCCGAGAGACCCTCGCGGCAGTCCTCACCGGAGAGGTTCTCGTCCTTTTCCTTGAGGAGATTCTTCTTGCGCGCATACTCGTTGATCGTCTTGGTCAACGCCGTGCGGAAGCCCTCGAGATGCGTGCCACCATCGGTCGTGTCAATATTGTTGGCAAACGAGCGGACGTTTTCGGAGTACGTCTCGGTCCATTGCATCGATATCTCGACCTCGCCGGCCTCGCTTTCGGCCTCGAAGTACACGGGCTTCTCGTTGATGATGGCCTTGCCCTCGTTCATGTACCCGACGAAGTCGATGATGCCACCCTTGTACTGGAAGACTTCGGTTTGGGGCTCTTCGCCACGATCATCGCAGAAGACGATCTTGAGACCCTTGTTGAGGAAGGCCGTCTGACGGAAGTGGATGCGCAGCGTCTCGTAATCGAACTCGACGGTCTGGAAGATTTCGGGATCGGGCCAGAAGGTGATGGTCGTGCCGGTCTTCTCGGTCTTGCCCACCTCGATGATCTTTTGGACGGTTTTGCCACGCGAAAACTCCATCTCCCAGATGGCACCATCGCGCTTGACCTGGGCAACCACTTTGGAAGACAGGGCGTTGACGACAGAAACGCCGACGCCGTGCAGGCCGCCGGACACCTTATAACCGCTGCCGCCGAACTTGCCGCCGGCGTTGAGGATAGTGAGGACAACTTCGAGCGTCGACATGTTCTTGCGCTTGGGATGTTCCTCGACGGGAATGCCGCGACCGTCGTCGACGACGGTGCACGAACCATCCTTGTTGAGGGTTACGTCGATTTGGCTGCAAAATCCTGCGAGCGCCTCGTCGACGGAATTATCGACAACCTCATAGACGAGATGATGGAGGCCCTTGGGGCCCGTCGATCCGATGTACATGCCAGGGCGCTTGCGAACATGTTCCAGACCCTCGAGGATTTGGATGTCTTGTGCGCCGTAGCTGCTTTCTTGTTCAGTCATCATTCTCCTAACACTCAGGAAGCGCACCATACGGTACGCTTCCGCCATTGCATAGAATGCTCGGCACATTCTAGTGCATTTATCAGGTGATTTTGTTCTAAAACACAATATTTTGTGTTTTAAGGGCTTTTCGGTTCCATGTATGGGGATGAGGTGCTGGAAAATCTTGAAATGCGTTACAACGCAAATTTGTAGCGATTCAAGATATTCGACAAGGTCAAGAATATGAGACAGTTGCTCAGGGACGCCGTCTCATTCACAAATG
>UQUH01000061.1 GCA_900544245.1 uncultured Coriobacteriaceae bacterium
GGCGGACTCACCGCCAGCGTCCTCTTCCGCATCCTCTCCGCAAGCCGTGCCGGTACCACCACGCTCGACGTCCGTATACAGCAGGTCGTCGAGCGAGACGTCGTACAGACGCGCCAGGGAGATGAGGTTGTCCGTGTCGGGCGAGGATTCCGAGCACTCCCATTTGGAGACGGCCTGCCGTGAGACGCCGAGCTTCTCGGCAAGCTCCTCCTGCGTGAGGCCCGCCGCGCGGCGCCGGTCCGCCAGCCGTTTCGCGATATCTACATCCATGCGCGTCCTTTCTCCTGCGAGCATGATAAGCCATGTCCGTCGTGAAAAGTTACGGGAGAGCAGCTGGTTGCGCCAGCGATTCTGGTTGGAAATTCGCGCAATTATCGGTTGCGCGCATGCATCTGAACGGGGATTTGCGCAATTCGAAAGCCACGGTGCGAAAGGAGCGGCACGCAAGATGTGCCAGAGCGCGCATGACGTGACACGGCACCGGGGAGGTGAAGACGGAAGTCACCTCAGCGCATGAATGTGCAATCTGCACGGGTACGTCGGCACGAGGGCGGGTACAATGGAGCGCGAATGGCTCTATGGGCCGCCCCAGATGGGCGGTGCTCGAAGCAGCCTCGGGGAATGCGGGTGCGAATCCCGCGCTATACCAGTAACCGTAAGGTGCCGGACACGATGCGTGACCGGCCGAAGTCGGAATACCGAGCCCACGACCGGAGCCCTGGATGAAAGAGGTATGTCATGGTCGTAGAATCCGGGCGCATCGCCCACGTCAACGTCGCGTTCAAGAAGCTCGTCATCGGCATCGCGACCCTCGTCCTGCTTTGCTCGTTGCCACTGGCCGGCTGCTCTTCGGGCACGTCCGATGCCAGCTCCTCCGCAAGCGGCGCAGCCGTCGAACTCGCCCAGACCACGGTGACGGTCACCGACGCGGACGGCCAGGTCGCCAGCTACACGGTCGAGACGGCGGCCGAGGGCGCCACGGTGCTTTCGGTCATCCAGGCGACCGATGCCGACGTGACCGTCGAGGACGGCCAGTACGGCACCTACATCTCCGCCATCAACGGCCTCGCGGCCGAGGGAAGCTCCGGCTGGGTCTACACCGTCAACGGCGAGCAGGTCATGGAGTCGGTCGACGCATGTCCGGTCGCCGACGGCGACACGGTGGAGTTCTCCTACATCACGATGTAGCCGTCCGCGAAACGCCGCGCCCGCCATGCGCCCCGACGCCTTCTCGACATGCCACCCGGTGGTGACGTTCGCCTTCTTCGCGAGCGTCATCGTGCTGTGCGTGATCGTCCAGCAACCGGCGCTGCAGGCGGTGGGCCTTGTGGGCGCGGCGATCTACCACCTCGTGCTGCGCGGACGCGACGCCTGGCGCCTGCTCGTTGGATTGGCGCTCGCCTTCGTCATCCTCGCCGCGGTCAACCCCCTGTTCGACACGCTTGGCGATACCGTGCTGTTCACCTACCTGCATGGTCGTCCCTACACGCTCGAGGCGCTCGCCTACGGTGCGTCGACGGCCTGCATGTTCGTGACCATCATGTTGTGGTTTGCCTGCTACGCGCGCGTGATGGACACCGGGAAGTTCACCTATCTGTTTGGCGGACGCGCTCCCGCGCTCACGCTCGTGCTGACGATGACGTTGCGTCTCGTGCCGAGCTACGTGCGCAAGGCCCGCCAGATCGCGACGGCGAGACGTTGCATCGGCATGTCGCCGAAGGACGGCGGCTTGCGCCAGCGCGTGCGCGATGGGATCCGCCTGCTCTCGGCACTCACGACCTGGGCGCTCGAGGGTTCGGTGACGACGGCCGACTCGATGCGCTCGCGCGGCTACGGTGCGCGCGACGGACGCGGATCGCACGCCCGTTACCTGCGCTATCGCCTTGGCGTGTCCGGTGTCGCGTTGCTCGCGATCATGCTCGCCTGCGTCACCATCGTGGCCGTCGCGCTCGGGTGCGGCGCGCTTGCCGTCAGTTACGTTCCCGCCATCGCCGTCGCGCCGCTGCCGCCGCTCGGCATCGCCGCGCTCGTCGCCTACGCGCTCCTCGTGCTCGTCCCCACGGCAATCGACGCGAAGGAGGCGATCACATGGCGTTGTTCTCTGTCCGCGATCTGAGCTTCGCCTATCCCGATGCCGACCGACGCGCGCTCGAGAACGTGAGCGTTGACATCGAACGCGGCGAGTACCTCTGCGTCTGCGGAAAGAGCGGCTGCGGAAAGACGACGCTATTGCGCCAGCTCAAAAGCGTGCTCAGCCCCCATGGCAAGCATTCGGGCACGGTGCTGCTCGACGGCGTCGTGCTCGACGAGGTGAGCCTCGAGACGCAGGCGCGGCGCATCGGCTTCGTCATGCAGGATCCCGATGCGCAGATCGTCACCGACCGGGTCTTCTCCGAGCTTTCCTTCGGGTTGGAGAGCATCGGCTGCGAGACATCGGCCCTGCGCCTGCGCGTGGCCGAGATGGCAAGTTACTTCGGCATGCAGGATTGGCTGTACCGCGACGTCGCCGAACTCTCAGGCGGCCAAAAGCAGCTGCTCAACCTCGCGGGGGTTATGGCGATGCAACCCGACGTGCTCGTGCTCGACGAGCCGACGAGCCAGCTCGACCCTATCGCGACCGAGGACTTCCTCAACACGGTGCGCCGCATCAACCGCGAGCTCGGCTGCACCGTCATCATCACCGAGCACCGCCTCGAGAGCGTCTTTTCCCATGCCGATCGCGTGCTCGCGCTCGACGAGGGTCGCGTCGCGGCGCATGGTACGCCCCGCGAGGTGGCAAATGCGCTGTACGCGACCGGCGACGACATGACGCTCGCCCTGCCCTCCCCCGTGCGCGTGTACTACGGGGTGGAGAAAATGGATGCATCCGCCTGTCCGCTCACCGTGCGTGAGGGGCGCACCTGGCTCGTCGAGCGCGTGCTCGCCGACCCGCCGGCACGCGTGAGCATCCCCGACGACCCCATCCCCGAACCCGCGGGCGATCCCGTCGTCGAGCTGCGCGACGTCTGGTTCCGCTACGAGCGCACGGGGCCCGACGTGCTGCGCGACGCAAGCCTGCGCATCGAGCGCGGTATCGTCTTCGCGCTCGTCGGCGGCAACGGAACGGGCAAGTCCACGCTGCTCAAGTGCATCTGTGGCGCGGTGCGCCCCTACCGCGGCAAGCTGCGCGTCCTGGGCCGGCCGCTCGCCAGCTGGAAGGGCAACGAGCTATTCCGCGGCGGCGTCGCCATGTTGCCGCAGGATCCGGTCAACCTCTTCTCGCGAAAGACGGTGCGCGAGGAGCTGGCCGAGATGCTCGAGGACGCGGACATCGGTGCGGCCAAACGCGAGGAGCGCATCGAGCGCGTGACCGACGAATGCGGTATCGACGCATTGCTCGCCGCCCATCCGCTCGACCTGTCCGGTGGCGAGCAGCAGCGCGTCGCACTTGCGAAGGTCCTGCTCACCGATCCACGTCTCCTGCTGCTCGACGAGCCGACCAAGGGCCTCGACGCGTTCTTCAAGCGCCAGCTCGCCGCGTTGCTGCGCACGCTCGTGGCGCGCGGCGTCACCGTCGTCATGGTCTCGCACGACGTCGAGTTCTGCGCGCGTCATGCCGATCTCGTGGGTCTGCTCTTCGACGGCGGCGTCGTGACGACCGCGACGCCCAGGCGCCTCTTCTCGGACAGCGCCTTCTACACGACAGCCGCCAACCGCATGAGCCGCGCGGTGTTCGCCGGGGCCATAACCGACGAGGACGTGATCTCGCTATGCGAGAGCTAGACGAGAAGCGAGGGGACGACCAGGGACACGGCCGCACCATTGCCGTGTGGATCCTGGCCCTTGCCTGCGCCATGGCGAGTATCGTCGTCGGCGCGCTCGCCGGCGGCAAGTCCTACGTCATCGTGAGCGTGATCGTCGTGCTCTGCGCCATCGTACCGTTCTTCGTCGGCTTCGAGCGCCGCAGACCCCAGGCACGCGAGCTCGTCATGCTCGCGGTCATGTGCGCCCTGGCGGTGGCGGCACGCGCGGCGTTCATCTGGCTACCGGGCTTCAAGCCCATGGCGGCCATCGTGATGATCGCGGGCATCGCCTTCGGACCCTCGTCGGGCTTCCTGGTCGGCTCGCTCTCGGCGTTGACGAGCAACTTCATTTTCGGGCAAGGCCCCTGGACGCCCTGGCAGATGCTCGCCTTCGGGCTCTGCGGCCTGGCCTTTGGGGCGCTCGCAAGGCGCGGCGTCGTGAAACGAGAGGATCTGGGCGTCACGGGCAGTCTCGTCCTGGCCATCCTCGGCGCCGTCTTCGTCGTGATCGTCGTCGGCCCCGTCCTCGACACGAGCTCGCTGTTCTTCATGGTCTCGCGCATCACGCACGAGGTCATCGTGGCCGTCTACCTCGCCGGATTTCCGATGAACTGCGCTCAGGCGGCCGCGACCTTCGTCACGCTGCTCCTCGCGGCGGCTCCATTGCTAGACAAGCTCTCGCGCGTGCGGCGCAAGTACGGCATGCTCGAATGAGACAAATCGTGCCGGGCTGCTTTTGTCTCATCAGGACCGCCTCCCTGATCCCCCTGATCCCCTGATTCCCCTGTTCCCGTACGCATAGCTCACCTCGACCGTCTCTTCGTCCCTGCACAACCGTCTCATACCCGAAATTCAAGCGTCATACCTGGGTACTGAAATCGCGCAAGAAAGCTACGAAAATCGCGAACGCGCCGGTAAAACGCTATAGGGCGCGTAAAATATTCGTGTAGGCAGATAGTTTGCGCATGCAGGGCGCACTGCGAGAACGGAGCAAATCATGGTCAAATTCGAAGAGGATCCCGATATCAGTACCGAAGAGGGTTACGGCACCGAGGACATCGACGTCATCGACACCGAGGTCGAAATCGAGGAAGATCCCGACATCAGGACCGAGGAGGGCTACGGCAACATCGATCCCAATCTCGACTAGCCAAATTCGCCGCAACCGGCGCACGCACGGCGACCTCTCCGCATGTGGAGGGGTCGCTTTTTTGCGTCTGGGGAGGATAACGGAATCTGATGGGAAACGAAGGTCGTGAAAATTTTATGGGCAATTAGTCTAATTCGTGTTAGGATACATGGACATCATATCTAGTTTGAAATGTAGTAGACGCAACATCTAATTTAGGAGCAAACGTGGCAAGACCGCCGAAGAACGCAGAAGGACCGAGCGCGACCGAACGCATGGAGTCGGCCTTCTGGGATTGTATGGGCGAGATGCCCTTTAGCGAAATCACCGTTCGCGACATCGTCGGCCGGGCCAAGGTCAATCGCAACTCCTATTACTATCACTACGACAGCATGTGGGACCTTGCCCAGGCGGCCATCGAGCACGCTAAGTTCGCGGCCCTCGCGCGCGTCCTGCTGGGCGACTCCCCCGCTTCCGACGAGGATGACACGGACGTGGCCGCATCCCAGGCGGAGGTCGGGTTCGACCACCTGCGCATGCTAGCGGGCGAAAACGGCAACCAACGCCTGCTCGAGGACGCCAAGCGCGCCGTCGTGAACGAATGGCTCGGTCTCTTCGGGCTCGACGCCGCCACACTTCCCGACGAGCTGCGCTCTTCCATCGACTTCGTGTTCGGAGGGGTGACCGCCCTGCTGGCGGCGGACCGGTCCGGCGGCTTGGACGCATTCGAGTCGACGGTCGCGGATTCCGAACTGCTCTCGACGAGCATCGGCATGCTGCGCGGCGAACTCGACCCACAGGGCGATGCGGGAGAGGTCTGGACACAGGTATCGCAGGTAAAGGTGAAAGAGGAGCACGTCATCATCGAACACGTGGTCGATGGACGCATCGTCGATGAGCAAGAAGAAGAACTCCCGACAGGTGAGGTTGCGTCACCGCAAGTCAATGAGGTGCTAGCACCTCATGAGGAGCCCAATCGAATCGAAGACGGTGACGATTACGAGCCCGTGATCGAGACGGTCGTAAGCTCCGCGCAAGTCGGAAACGACGAATTCGAGAGCGCCGTAACGCTTGACGAGGAAGATCACGCACCTCGATTGGAAGAATACGTACAGGAACCGGTCGATAATTACGCTGAACATGCGGCTATTGAAATAGATGATGCGGCAACTAATATGCAGGAACCGGCAGATAAGGAATCAGCCGAATCGCTCATCGAGAGAATCATCGAGGAGGAGATGCACTCGGAATCGCTTCGCGAGATGAATCGCGACGCCGAGTTTGAATCTACACAGGTACCGGAACAAGAAACGCAAACGCAGCAGGAAACGGAGAACGAATATGAGGACTTATCCCAGCAGGAACCTGCCAATGAACCGCAATCTCAAGAGGATCTCGCACCAGAGAAGGACCTCGATGATGTTTCTGCGCATGAAACGGAGCAAGAAGGCCAGCCAGTCGTCAATACCGAACAGGAGCCTGTGAATTCTCATGAACCAGAAGCCAACCCCCCGTGGGAAACCGCGGACGTCTCAGCGACTGAAGTCGATTATGAGGAGCGCGTGGAAGGCGTGGCAATCTACGAAGCCGCCCATGCCGAACTATCTGAGCTCGAGCATGGATCCGCGGATGACGCGCTCGATGAACAAGCGTCTGTCGACGAACCAGCTGATGATGAGTCCGGCGCAGCGCAAGACACGCCCGCTGCTGGATCTGAGGTAGCCGGAGAATCCTCTGACGAGGACGACGGTGATTCCCAGTTGAGTTTCGATTTTCTCTTCTAGACTATATTAGCAACTAGTTACTTATTACCTATTCGTCACCTGTTGCTTATATGCGTTCACCTGCGCAAATTCATTACGCAACATATTGCTATTTTACTATCATGAGCCAGATGGGCATCCAAGGTGCCCATCTGGTTTTTACGTGCCCTTCCCCATGAGACAAAAGCACGGGATTCGGCGAGTTCGCGTCTAGCTGCCTCGCCCGCGTGCCTCCCCTACGAGACGGGAGGCACGGGTGGTTGCTGGGAAGCTGCCGCAGTCGTCCCGCAGCGATATGCACGCTTGTCGGCGTTGGCGAAAACCGCGACGATGATGAGCAGGACCATGGTGATTAGACCGGCACCCAGAAAACTTGTAACGGCACCTGCAATAGCCCAACCCATGACGAACCCGAGCTTGGGAGGATTGGCGGCATGCATGATGCCGAAGATGCCTGCGATGAGCGCCACGATGCAGCAAATCAACGCCCAAATCGCCACGCCGCCACCCACGAGCATCATGAGCATACTGAGGAAGAAGGCGTCTTCGCTATCGAAGGCGGTGCCTCCGCCGGTGATCGTGCCGTTGTCGTTGAACTCGAGATGATAGGCGATCTCGGGACCATTCTCGAGCAGCACGGCGCTCAGCAAACCCGAGAAGACCATGATCAGTATCGCGCCGATGATGCCAATGGCAGAAAGGACGACGACCGCGATGCTCAGTCCCTTGATCGCGCCAGCGTGCTCGTTTTTCATGGCAAATCCTCCTAGACGAATGGGTGGTCTCTCCGATACGGGCGAGACCGACGAACGTGTCGGACATCTCGCTATACGTTGAACTTGAAGTGCATGACGTCACCGTCCTGCACCACGTACTCCTTGCCCTCCTGGCGCAACTTGCCGGCGGCACGGCACCCGGCCTCTCCCCCCAGCTCGACGTAATCATCGTAACTGCAAGTCTCGGCCTTGATGAAGCCACGCTCGAAGTCGGTGTGGATGACACCGGCCGCCTGTGGTGCCTTGGCGCCGATGGGCACCGTCCATGCCTTGACTTCCATCTCGCCGGCCGTGAAGAAGGACTGCAGGCCGAGCAGACGGTACGCCTCCTTGGCCAGACGCGAAAGTCCTGGCTCCTCGAGCCCCATATCCGAGAGGAACTCGGCCTTGTCGGCCGCATCGAGCTCGGCAAGCTCGGCTTCGACCTGCGCGCAAATGGGCAACGGCCTGACACCGTCGATCGGATCGAGTTCCGCGCCCACCATATCTTCGTCAACATTGGCAAGATACATAACGGGCTTCATGGTCAAGAGGTGAAGATCGCGGAGGAGCTCGCGTTCCTCGTCAGTCATGTCCAGGAGGCGCGCGGGATTGCCCTCGTTGAGCCACTCCTCCATCCGCTTGGCCATCTCGAACTTGGGCATGTTCGCCTTGTCGCGCTTGGCATCCTTCTCGAGACGTCCGAGCGCCTTCTCGAGCGTCGCCAAATCGGCTAAGACCAGCTCAGTGCGTATGGTCTCGATGTCGGAAGCCGGATCGTGACTGCTCTCATGGCGAATGACGTCAGGGTCGCTGAAATAGCGCACGACTTCGCAAATCGCGTCAGTTTCGCGGATATTGGCCAAGAATTGGTTGCCCAGCCCCTCACCCTCGCTCGCTCCCTTCACGAGTCCCGCGATGTCGACGAACTCGACCGTCGCCGGGACGATGCGTCCGGGATGCGCGATTTCGGCAAGCTTGTCGAGACGCTCATCGGGTACCGGGACAATGCCGACGTTGGGATCGATGGTCGCGAACGGATAGTTGGCGGCAAGACCGGTCTGATCGGTCAGGGCCGTGAATAACGTCGACTTTCCCACGTTGGGGAGGCCGACGATGCCAATGGAGAGGGACATGCTGCTTCTACGCTCCTTCGTTTTTCCTAGTCATCTTTTTCTATATTGTCCAAGGTGCCAGAATCCACGTCATCCTTTTCGATCGCCTTCTGGTCACCCGTGACCTGTATAAAGATCTCGGTCAGGCTTGTCCCGGAACTGCCTTGCGGGGGTACGGGATACGTCTCCTCGTCGGAAGTGTCATCGGCTTGACCTGCGATTACATCATCTTGCCCATCATGGGCAGCATTCTGCTCGCCATCCTCGACCGGCTCTCCCGTATTGTATGTCACCAAATCGCCGGTCTGAAAGGCGTTGACGATATCGGCGAGGCTGACGACGTAGGACTCGTGTTGCGCGCGCTCCTGCTCGCGCGTCCAGGCAGCCGGCGGCACGGGCAGCATCTCGGACATGTCCTCGATGACGGGAGCGCCGGTAGACGCCTCGAGCTTTGCCTGGGCGGCGTTCTCGTCACCGCCCCTGACGAGCACCTCCTCGCTCCCCTGCGCGAAGACCTGCTTTTGCTGGCCCGTGATGTTGATGCAGATGGCGCCGATGATGAACGGGATCCAGAAGATGAGGCCGCGGTACGCGAGCGCGATGGCGGCGGCCTGCGCGGGCGTGGCCCCGTACGCGCTCAGCACGAGCGCGAGCAGGATCTCGACGGCACCAATCGTCTGCAGGATGAAGGTGGCGATGATGAAGCCAGCCACGTAGGACGCCATGAGAAACGGTATGTACGTGTAGCCGAAGGCGAA
>UQUH01000062.1 GCA_900544245.1 uncultured Coriobacteriaceae bacterium
TGTCTCATTCACAAATGAGACAACGTCCCCGAGCAACTGTCTCATCGCCGCGTACCACATCATCGCATTCGCGCTTACGCGAGCGAGAACGACACGCTGCGCTCGCGTGGATCGACCTCTTCGACGCGCACGCGCAGCTGCTGGCCGATGCGGTAGGTGCGACCCGTCTCCTCGCCCACCAGCGTCTGGGCAAGCGGATCGAACTCGTGATACTCGCCATGCAGGTAATCGAAGCGCACGAATCCCTCGAGCGTGTTCTCGAGGCGCACGTATAGCCCACGCGCCACGACGGTCGATATGGTTCCCGTGAAGACTTCGCCTATGCGTTCGGCCAAATACTCGCAGAGCTTGAGTTCGACGCTGTCGCGCTCTGCCCGCTCGGCAAGTCGCTCCATCTTGGAAGAATGCTTCGCGAGCCATTGCAGGTGCGTCTCCATCGCATGGGAATCCTTGAGCAGACGATGAACCATGAGATCCGGATAGCGCCTGATGGGGCTCGTGAAATGGCAGTAGAAGGTGGATGCGAGGCCAAAATGGCCGATAGGCTCGGTGTTGTAGGCAGCACGCTCCATGGAGCGCAGTACGAGATAGTTCACGAGCGGCTCCTCCCTCGTCCCGTGCGCCTCGTCCAACACATCCTGGAAGGCCGCGGGGTTGCCCGTGGCAAGCCCCGCCACGTTATAGCCGAGCTCGCGCAACGGCGGCAGGAGCGCTTCGAGCGCTGCCGCGCTCGGTGGCTCGTGCACGCGATACACGAAGGGAACGTCATTGGCATGCGCGTGACGGGCGACCGTCTCGTTGGCGAGAATCATCGCCTCCTCGATCATCGAGGTGGCATCGGTCTTGTGGCGCAAGTCGACGCGCATGACCATGCCACGCTCGTCAAGGACGGGCTTGGCCTCAACCGTCTCGAAGTCAATCGCGCCACGGGCCAGTCGCAGCGAGAGCAGTCGCTTGGCAAGCGCATCGAAGCGCGCGAGCTTGGCGGCATACGGGTCATCACGTTTCCCGTCGAGGATATCCTGCACCTCATCGTAGTCGAAACGTCGCTTGCTGCAGATGACGCTCGGGTATATCTCGTAGCGTCTGACATTCGCCGATGCATCGAGATACATGTCACAGGTCATGGTCAGGCGATCTTCGCCCGGTCTAAGCGAGCAGACGTCATTGCTGAGCTTCTCGGGCAGCATTGGCAACACCCGGTCAACGAGGTAGACGCTTGTCGCACGATCGCGTGCGCATATGTCGATATGACTATCCCAGGCGACATAGCTCGAGACGTCGGCGATATGGACGCCCAGACGCAACATGCCATCAACCTCGTCAAGCGAGATGGCATCGTCGAAATCCTTGGCATCGGTTGGATCGATGGTGAAGATGTCGCGCATGCGCAGATCATGCCGACCGGGCTCGGCAAGGGCCGCCTCCACGTCGACCTCGATGCCTTCGGCCTGCTCGAGCGCCTGGGGACTGAACTTCGTGGGAAGGTCGAGGTTGTGGATGATGATGTCGACATCCATGCCCGGGGCATCCGCCGCACCGAGCACCTCGACCACATATCCCTGCATCGGCTGCCGACGATCGGGATAGCTCGTGATGCGCGCCAAGACGACGTCGCCGTCATGGGCCCCGCCCGTATGCCCATCGGTAATGAAGAGGTCGTGCCGCACGCGCGGATCCTGTGCGACGACCACGGCCAAAGGGTCGTTGATCTCGAGCGTACCGATGAGGTATTCGGTCGCGCGACTCACCACGCGTGTGACCTTGGCGGATCGCTTGCCTCCATCGGGCACGTCACGCGAGCTCACCCGAAGCTCCACCTTGTCGCCGGGCATGGCGCCGCCAAGCGCCGAGCGGGGGACGAAGAAGCTCCCCTCGTCGGTATCGCAGAAGGCGTAGCCACGTGCATGGATGTCGATCGTTCCAATGGGCCCGACGCTCGACCTGCGAGATGCGCCGTAGCCTCTATGGGACCTGCGTCGTGCCATGTGCCTTCCCCTAATCGCCGCGAGAGGCCTTGTCGAATTCGTCCTTGAAACCCTTGAACATTCCCGACGCGCGCCCCAGCTGCTTGCCCAAGAGGTTTGCAGCCTTGTCGACACCCGTGTATTCGCCGTTTGCCTCGGCCTCGCGTTTCCTGGCCTCGTGCTCCTCGGCTGCCCTGCTCGCCTTGTCACGCACGATGCCGATTGCCTCGCCGGCTTTGTAGGCGCCGTCGTTGATTGCGTCGCCCGCCTTCTTCGTCCCCTGCGCGGCGGCATGCTTGGTCTTTGCCCACGCAACACCGGCCTTGGCGGCGGCACCACCCGTCTCTTCGAGGTCGGCTTCCTCATCTTTGACGACAATGGCGCCATCGCGGTAGCCGATGATCTTCGCGCGTGGGATGAGCGAGCTGCCGAGCAGCAGGCGATTTGCGGAGCCGGATGCTATGTCGATGTGCTCGACGGCATAATCGTGCTCGTCATAGACGACATTACCGACGAGCCCGATTTCCTGCCCGGATTCGGTGCGTACGGGCATGTACTCCCAGATAACGCAGCTGTCGTAGTCGACGCCAAGGCGCTTGCATGCCTCGGCATCCCAGGAATCCGCCGCATCGACGACGCAAACGCCGCCCTCGACAGACTCGATGCGGTCAATTGCCGCAAAGCGCTCCTTGCGCTTGACCATGAGCAGCGCATCGGGGCGCTTGATCACGAACCCGATGGCACGTAGCTCGGTTGGATGAAAGACGGTCGCGCGAACGCGCCCGAAGCGCTTTGGATCGCCTTTGGAATTGCGCACGTAGACGTGCAGCTTATGTGCATCGTCAGTAGACGGCATATGCGATTTGCGCTGCAGCTAAACGCGCGTTACTTCGACTTGATGGCATCAGCTGCGGCCGTGGCCGCAGCTTCGGCGGCATCCGCCGCGGTATCCGCAGCCTCGGAAACGCCGGCGGCTGCGTCGAGAGCGACGTCCGAAACATCGGAAGCGACATCCTTCGGAACCGTGCTGTTGCGAGTGATCTGCTCGGCGATGCGATCGCGCGCCTCGTTGATCTTCTCGCGGATGTCATCGGCATCGGCATTGCCGGCGGTGTCGGCCACGCCACGGACTTTGCTGCGCACGGTGTCTGCCGTCTGCTGAAGGACCTGCTCGCCATGAGAGGTGTAGTAATCGACCTTGTCCGCGACGATCTCGCGGTTGCGCTCGCCGGAGTTAGGCGAGAGAAGCAGGGCAGCAACAGCGCCTACGGCTGCTCCGAAAGTGAAGACGAGAGGCTTGTTCATGATAACCACGCCCTTCCTGGGTTTGCTGGTGACAATCAATGTATTCAAGCGGAAACACAATATGGTTAGAGTACCACCCCCGTATGCATATGGGGAGGAGAAACCCGCATTTTATCGAACGTCCAAATAATGAGGCAGGCATCGTCAGAGCTCTTTTGTCGCATTATCTGCAAGAGCCAGCCAGTAATGAGACAGTTGCTCAGAGACACTGTCTCATCTGACGGGAACGATCTTCTCGCGCACGAGGATGAACTGGCCAGGACCGACCTTGAGACATACGGGGCACACGAACGTGTCCATATCGGTGCCCTTGGGAACCTCGGCCTGATAACCGCAGAAGGTGCAGCGCCAGATCTGGATGACCTTTGTCTCGGGCTCGTCATCCTCGGCAGGTCCCGCAGGCGTGTCGAGCGGCCGCACCTTGCCCTCCATCCCCGGGGCGATGGGCATGCCGCCCGTCGTTCTCACGGGTTCCTTGCTCGGCGGAGTCGCCCGCGGCTTGACGGCGCCGACGATGGGCGTGGGTTCAGGCGCGACATGTTGCACGTCAGCCATGACGGGCTTTTCCGGATTGCGAATCGAGTCGACGATGGCCTGTGCGAGCTTGTCGAGTTCGGCATCTTGCTCGTCGGTCATGCGTGACTTGATGGTGAACAGCTCGCCGATGACCTCATGCTCGGGAATGCCCTCGACCGCCTGCATCATCTTCTTGCCGGCGATGGGACCCCAGCTCCCGTTCTGGATGAACGAGAAGCGCCGGCGGCGCAGGTTGTGGTCGACAAGGCAATCGACAAGTTCCTTCATCTTGGGAAAGACGTCCGCATTGAAGGTGACGGATGCCAGCACGATGTTGCTCGCGCGAAAGGCATCGGCCAGGACGTAGGTCGGGTCGGTCACGGAAAGGTCGAACAGCGCGAGATCGTGAATGCCCGCATCGCTCAACTTGAACGCAAGCTTCTCGGCAACGTCACGCGTACCACCGTATACCGAGGCGTAGGCGATGACGACGGCTTCGTCCTCGGACTCGTAGCTTGCCCAAGTACGGTACTTCTCCTTGATCAGATCGATGTTGTCGCGGATGATGACGCCATGCAGCGGGCAGATCATCTTGATGTCGAGGGTATCAGCCTTGTCGAGCAGTTCGTTGACCTGCGTGCCGTACTTGCCCACGATGTTGGCATAGTAGCGACGCGTCTCGTCGAGCAGTTCCTCCTCGAAATCGTACATGTCGTCGAAAAGTTTGCCGTCCAGCCCACCAAAGGCGCCAAACGCGTCGGCCGAGAACAGGATCTTGTCCTCCACGTCGTAGGTGACCATGACCTCGGGCCAATGGACCATGGTCGCCGTCGCGAACGCAAGCGTATGCGCACCGGTCGAAAGCGAGTCCCCATCGCCCACGACCATGCAACGGGCCTCGAGTTCCGGCCCAAAGAACTGCCCGATGAGCGTCTTGCAGATCTTGGTGCATACGAGCTTTGCCCGTGGATGCGCATCCGCCACCGCGGAAAGGGTCGCGCTGTGGTCGGGCTCGACGTGATCGACGATGATGTAGTCAATCTCGCGGCCATCGAGCAGGTATTCGAGCGTCTCGAAGAAGCGCTCCTCGACCGCACGGTCGATGGTGTCGAAGAGCACGACCTTCTCGTCGAGCAACAGATAGTTGTTATAGGACATGCCGTGCGGCACGGGATGACAGCCTTCGAAGAGCCCGAGGCGCTTGTCGTCTCCGCCAATCCAAAACAGGCCGTCGGCGAGCTTCTGTTCGCAGTGCATGGTGACCTCCTCAGAACGCAGATAACGCTTCTGGGAAAAGTATAGAGTTGCACCTACATCGCGGCAAGGAGGGCAATCATCCCATCGACGTCGGGAGCCTCGCGCGAGTCCGGGTCGATCGACCAGTCGATAATCTCGAGCGCGCAGTTCATCGCCCCGAGCGCAACGAAGTCATTGATGAAGGATACAGTCGTGCGCATGAGCGCATAGCCGCGCGGAGCGGTGACGCTGAGTTCCTCGAGCCACGACGTGTGCCCGGCGAGCTCGCGCGCCTGCGGTGATGCCTTACCTTGCAGCTCGATGATGACGTGCTCGAGCAGATGCGCAAGCTCGGTGCCCACGATCTCGTCACCAAAGCAGCCACCGCTCCTCCCGTTTACGCAGACATGGCGCGCGAGATTGGGCAGCAGGCCGAGAATGCGCTCGGCCTGGCCAGCATCCACATGCAGCGTGTCGAGCGCCAAACCGACCTCGAGGTCGAGTGCGCCGCTGCGCACGCGCATGCGTCGGATTTCGATCGGTTCCATGATCGGGCTAGCCCACGACGCGATATTGGACCATGCCCACGCCGTCGAAGCCGAGCGCCCGGGCGACGGCGGGCTGCAAGTCGAGGTCACGACCCGCAACGAAGGGGCCGCGATCGTGTACGGTCGCGTTCACGACCGTACCGTCGTAGACGATCTGGATCTGGGTGCCCAAGGGCAGCGTCTTGTGCGCCACGCCCATGGACTCCTCGGTCACGATGGTACCGTCCGAGCACCCCGACCCCATGAGGCCATCGCCGATGCCGTAGGTGCTGACACCGCAGGTCGTCCACTCGACAGACTCGTCGAGCTTGACGAGATAGCTCTCGGCGTCGAGGGCCCCTCCCGCCGCGAGGGTAACGTCATCGAGCGTACGGGACACGGCACTGACCACGTAGTCGTTCAGCGTCATGCCGGAATCGGCCGCAAGGGCGGGTGCGCCAAAGCCGAGTACAAGCGCACCCGTCATCCCGAATGCAGCCAGCGTTCTTGCTACGTTTTGTTTCATGATTCTTTCCACGTTCGTCGTTTCATCGTGCTTCGTTTTGCGTTGCAACGGTCCAAGACCCTAGCCGAACCTTCGCCAAAAGCGCAAGGAAATGTGTAGGGGCTGTGAATGTCAACGGGGTTGGCAGTGTTTTTCTATGGAGTGAGCGCCAGGAGGCGAACGATTTGTGAAGGGGATGTGAAGACGTTACCGACCTTTACGCTCCGGCAAGCTCCCGCTTGTACGCGACGATGGCGTCGCGGTACTCGGGTATCGCGGTGCCCAGGATCTGGGTTGCCAGAATCGCCGCGTTCTTGGTGCCATTGATGGCAACGCAGGCCAAGGGCACACCCGTGGGCATTTGCACCGTCGAGAGCAGAGAGTCCATGCCACCCAGGTCGCTCGTCTTCATGGGAACGGCAATGACGGGCAGCGGTGTATGCGACGCAACCACACCACCGAGTGCGGCCGCCTTGCCGGCGCCGGCGATGATGACCCTGAGACCACGAGACTCGGCGCTAACGGCCCATTCACGCACGTCATCGGGATTTCGATGGGCTGAGTGAATGACAAACTCGTAGGGCACACCGAACTTCTCGAGCATCTCCTTGCAGCCTTCGAAGTCAGGGGCATCCGACTTGGACCCGAGAATGATTCCCACCAGCGGCTTATCGTTGGACATGATGTTTCTCCCTCACACTCTGCGGCGCAGCGCATCGCAGATGAGCGCCGCGATAACGGTTTTGGAATCCTCGATGCGGCCATCGAGGACGGAATCGATGAGCGATTCGACGCCAACCCATTCGGCTGCGATGAACTCGTCTTCGTCTGGGTGAGCCGAGCCGGGCTCTAAATCGGTTGCCAGATAGAGGTGGATGATCTCATCGCTATAGCCAACTGCGACGGCAATGGACGCAAGGCGGCGAATCTCTCCGGCAACGTAACCGGTCTCCTCCGCGAGCTCGCGGCGCACGGCGTCCTCGGGATCCTCTCCCGGATCGAGCTTGCCCGCCGGAACCTCGACGGTCACTCGTTCGAGCGCCGTACGATACTGGCGCACGACAAGCACACGACCCTGGTCATCGAGAGCCACGACGCACACGGCACCCGGATGCCTGACCACCTCGTGGGTGGTCCTGTGCCCGTTGGGCAGTTCGATGTCGACGGAGTCAACTTTGAGCAGACGACCTTCGAAACTGCGCGTCGAGCTGAGAATTCTCTCGCTGATCGAGGGATCCTCGAAGTGCTCTATCAGCTCTCCCATGCGCTGCAGCCCCTCATGGCACGGGCGCCGATGTCGCGACGCATGAACTTGCCATCCCAATCGATGAGGTCGCATGCCTCGTAAGCGCGATCACGGGCTTCCTCGAAGGTGCCCCCGAGCGCGGTGACGTTGAGGACACGACCGCCGTTGGTGTAGACCTTACCGTCCTCGACTTTGGTGCCGGCATGGTAAACGTGAACGCCCGGCAGCGCGTTGGCCTCGTCGATGCCGGTAATCTCGAAGCCCTTTGCGTAATCGCCAGGATAGCCCTCGCTTGCGAGCACGACGCTCACGGCCCACTCGGGACGCCAGGAGAGCTCGATTTCGCTCAGACGCCTCTGGGCCGTCGCGACCATGACATCGACCAGGTCGGTCTCGAGACGCGGCAGGACGACCTGCGTTTCGGGGTCGCCGAAACGCGCGTTGAACTCGAGCAACTTGGGGCCCTGCGGCGTGAGCATGAAGCCACCGTACAAAACACCACGATAATCGATGCCCTCTTCGCGCAAACCGGCGACGGCGCGCTCCATGATGTCGACCATGGTCGCATGCTCCTCGTCGGTGACGATGGGAACCGGCGAGTACACGCCCATGCCGCCCGTGTTGGGGCCTTCGTCGTTTTCGTAGGCGCGCTTGTGATCCTGGGAGGGCGCCATGGGAATCATTGTGACGCCATCGGTGAACGCGAGCATCGAGCATTCGGGGCCGGTCATCATCTCCTCGAGGACGACCGTGGAGCCCGCCTCGCCAAAGCGTCCGTCAAAGCACTCGCAAATGGCCTCGTTAGCTTCCTCCTTGGTGAGCGCAACCGTTACGCCCTTGCCAGCCGCCAGACCGTCGGCCTTGACGACGATGGGCGCACCTTGCTCGTTAAGGTAGGCAAGCGCCGAGTCGCAGTCCGTGAAGGTGCCGTATGCCGCCGTGGGCAAATCGTACTTCATCATGAGACGCTTGGAGAAGTCCTTGGACCCCTCGACGCGGGCGCCGGCTGCACCGGGACCAAAGCAGTCGATGCCGGCATCGCGCACGACGTCGGCGACGCCGGCGACGAGCGGGGCCTCCGGGCCGATAACCACGAGTTCGCAGTCATTCTCGCGGGCGAAGTCGACGACGGCCCGACCATCCTCGATGTCGAGCGCGACGTTGGTGCCGAGTTCGGCCGTGCCTCCGTTGCCGGGAGCGATGAAAAGCCGGTCGCACTTGGGTGACTCGACGAGCGCCGTGGCGATGGCGCACTCGCGGCCACCGCTGCCCAGAAGCAGGATATTCATGCTAGTTCCATCCTCTCATGATGGTCTGGTCGCGGTCGGGGCCGACCGTGACGATGCTGATGGGGACGCCTGCGAGCTCCTCAAGGCGCTCGACGTAATCGCGGGCCTCCTGGGGAAGCTCCTCGTAGGTGCGGCAGCCGGAAATGTCACATTGCCAACTGGGCATCTCCTCGTAGATGGGCTTGGCATGATGGAATGCCGTCTGGTTTGTGGGCACGTTATCGTAGATGACGCCGTCCGCCTCGTAGGCCGTGCAGATCTGGATCTTGTCGACGGCGCCAAGCACGTCGAGCTTGGTGAGCGCGATGTCGGTGAGGCCGTTGACGTCGGCCGCGTAGCGGATGATGACGGCATCGTACCAGCCGCAGCGGCGCTTGCGCCCCGGGGGGGCGGCCCCCCCCTCGCCGAGCTT
>UQUH01000063.1 GCA_900544245.1 uncultured Coriobacteriaceae bacterium
CCGAGGGCGATGCGCGGGCTCCCCGCGGGGCGGGGCCCCGCCCCTGCCGTTCCTCGTGCTCGTCGGTTGCCTTCTGGTCGCGGCCATTGTCGTTGGCTTTTTGGCCGCGGGACGCAACAGGAACTGGTTGGCGTTCGGCGCCAATTCCGTTGTCTGCGTCGCGCTCGTCTTCGCGCTCGTGCTCGCCATGTTCCCCAATCTCGTTGTCTCCACGGGCCCCGGTCCGTCCATTGACCTGTTCACCGCAGCTGCGAGCACTTATGGACTTACGGTGATGACCATCATCGCCTGCATTGGCGTTCCCCTGGTCGCCATATATCATGTCATCATCTACCGCACCTTCCGCGGCACCATCAAGGTGGAGGAAGACTAGAAGAAAGCATTTGCATGATCGAGCTAAAGCACCTGCGCAAGTCCTACAAGGTCGGCGATTTCGAGCAAAAGGCGCTTGACGACGTTTCCCTTTCGTTCAGGGACAACGAGTTCGTTGCCGTCCTCGGGCCGTCAGGTTCCGGTAAGACCACCCTGCTCAACGTGCTGGGTGGTCTTGACCACGCTGATACCGGCGAGCTCGTCATCAACGGCACGTCCACCAAAGACTACTCGAGTGCCGATTGGGATACGTATCGCAACCACCACATCGGCTTCATCTTCCAAAGCTACAATCTCATCCCGCATCAGACGGTGCTCTCCAACGTCGAGCTTGCACTCACGCTTTCCGGTGTGTCGCGCGAGGAACGTCGGGCGCGAGCCATGGCCGAGCTCGAGCGCGTTGGCTTGGCAGAACACGCCAGCAAGAAGCCCAGCCAGCTTTCCGGTGGCCAGATGCAGCGCGTCGCCATTGCCCGCGCGCTGGTCAACGACCCCGACATCGTGCTCGCCGATGAGCCCACCGGCGCACTCGATACCGAGACCGGCATCCAGGTCATGGACCTGCTGTCGGAGATTGCGAGCGACCGTCTGGTCATCATGGTCACGCACAATCCCGAGCTCGCCTACGACTACGCTAACCGCATCGTCAAGCTCCACGACGGTCAAATTGCCGATGACAGCAATCCGTTCGATCCGAGCAAGGCCGACGAGCAGGAGGCGAAGCTCGCCGCCGTTGCGCGTGACAAGACGCAGGCAGGCCGCAAGAAGCACGCGTCGATGTCGTTTCTCACGGCGCTCGCGCTTTCCTTCAACAACCTGATGACCAAGAAGGGGCGCACTTTTCTCACGGCATTCGCGGGATCCATCGGCATCATCGGCATCGCCGCGATTCTCGCCCTTTCCAATGGCGTCAACAACTACATCGCCAAGGTCGAGGAGGATACGCTTTCATCGACTCCGCTCACCATCACGCAGTCGAGCTTCGACGTGACCTCCATCATGATGCAGGCGGGCGATTACGTGCATGGAGACGCCGAAGACGACGTCGCCGCGGGCGTCATTCCGGAATCCACCATCATGGCCGATGTCCTGACGGACGTGAAGACGAACGACCTCAAATCTCTGCGTTCCTTCTTCGAGGCAAACGGCGGGGATGTGAATCGCTACGTGAACGCCATCGTCTACGGCTATGGCATAACGCCCCAAATCTACAAGGCCGACACCTCCGCTGGCATCAAGCAGCTCAATCCCGGTGCCTTGTCCTCGATCATGTCCAACGACATCAGCTCCGCCGGCATGTTCTCGACCATGATGGGTTCGGCGAGTTCGTTCCAGGAAATGCTCGATGACCAGAAGCTTCTCGAGGAGCAATACGACATCGTCGCCGGTGCCTGGCCTGCCAACTACGACGAGTGCGTGCTGGTGCTCAACAAGAACGGCGGCATCAGCGACTACACGCTCTACGCGCTGGGCATCCTCGACCCCGACGAGCTCAACGACCTGCTTATGGACGCCCTTGCCTCCGAGGATCTTGACGTTCCCGACACCAACGTCGAGTTCACGCAAGACGAGGCGTTGGCGCTCACGTTCAAGGTCGTGAACGAATGCGACATGTACACCAAGGCGTCTTCCGGATCGACATGGGTCGATCGCAGTGATGACGAGAGCTACATGAAGACGCAAATCGCCGAGGGCCTCGACCTCAAGGTCGTGGGAATCATCAAACCGAGCGCAACGGCATCGTCGACGTCCATGGACGAGGGCATCGGGTATCGCCATGACCTCATTCTGCATCTCATCGATCAGGCGGCTACCTCGCCGGTGGTCGAGGCGCAGATGGCCGAGCCCGATGTCGACATCTTCACGGGCAAGACCTTCGAGTCGCTCAAGGACGATGCGGAGTCCTCCTTCGACATGGGCTCGCTATTCAGCATCGACCAGAACATGATGGCGCGTGCCTTCAACGTCGATAACGCTGCCATCGAGTCGGCAATGGCAAGCGCGATGAGCGGCGCGGCCGCAAGCCTCGACACGAGCAACATGTTCGCGGACATTCCCGCACCCGATTTCAGCGATCTGGACATCGACTTGTCCGGTGGCGTTCCCTCTGCAGGCCAGGTGGCGGCTCTCGAGCAAAGCCTGGGGCAGATGACCAGCGGGGTTGTCACAGGCTTTGTGGAATACGTTTCGCGCACCGGTATCACCGATCCCGCGCAGCTGGTTGGTGCGTGGGCTGCCTACCAGCAGTCGGATACGTACAAGAACATCATCAACCGGGCTGCAACGAGCATCGCATCGGGAATGGCCGGATCCAGCGAGCAGATGCAGGAAGCTTTCAAAACAGCCATCCAGAAGAAGATGAACGAGTACATGTCCACCCAGCTCGTGCCCTATCTGCAGGGCAAGATGGGCGGCATGCTGCAGAGCTACACCATGAGCCTGGCGAGTTCGATGGCCTCCGCGCTCTCGACTGCTATGGGCACGGCAATATCGGTCGACCCGAGCATGTTCGCCCAGTCCATCACCGTCAACATGGACCAGGACGAGCTCACCTCCATGTTCATGAACCTCGCGCGTAGCAACGACTTGAGTTATGAGAGTAACCTGCAGACCTTGGGTTATGCCGATATCGCCGATCCGATCTCCATCAGCATCTACGCCAAGAGCTTTGATGACAAGCAGGTCGTCGAGGACATCATCGACCAGTACAACGCCGACATGGAATCCTCGGGCGAGGAAGACAAGACCATCTCCTATTCCGACATCATGGGTGCGCTCATGGGATCGGTCACCAACATTATCGACATGATTTCCATGGTGCTCATTGCGTTTGTCTCCATCTCGCTCGTTGTGAGTTCCATCATGATCGGCATCATCACCTATATCAGTGTTCTCGAGCGCAAGAAGGAAATCGGCATCCTGCGTGCCATGGGCGCGAGCAAGGGCAACATCGCCAACATCTTTAATGCCGAGACGGTCATAGAGGGCCTCATGTCCGGTGTCTTCGCTGTCGTTCTCGTGGCGCTGGTATCGCTACCCGTGAATGCCATCGTGCTTGCGATGATGAACATCTCGGGCATACTGGCGCTGCCCATCACAGCCGCCCTCATCCTCATCCTCATCAGCGTGTTCCTGACCTTCATCGCGGGTCTCGTACCCGCCATGAACGCCGCGCGCCGCGATCCCGTCGAGGCGTTGCGTAGCGAATAGCGTTGTGGGCCTGCCCCGACATGCGAGGCGGGCCTGAGCGCGAGCTATGCTTGGGGTGAAGCACACGATATGACGGTCACCATCAGTCACAGAAGAGGGCTTGCCTACGTTCTGATATCGGCCGTGTGCTTTTCGCTTGCCGGCGTGCTCATCAAGGTCATTCCGTGGAATCCCATCAGCATCAACGGCGCGCGTTGCATCTTCGCAATCATCCCGATGTATCTTTACCTGCGTGCGACGGGCAGGCATTTTCACGTCAACAAGCAGATCATCGGCGGTGCCGTGCTCGATTTCGCCATGCTCGAGACCTTTGTCATCGCCAACAAGCTCACGACGGCTGCAAACGCGATCGTTCTGCAGTTCACCGAACCCATCTGGGTCATTCTGCTTGCCTGGATCCTCTTTCGCTCGCGTCCGCGCAGGAGCGCTGTCGTGGCGAGCCTTGTCGTAATTGCCGGCATTGCCTGTTTCTTCTATGACAGCTTGAATGCCGGCGGCATGCTGGGAAACATCCTCGCAATCATTTCAGGTATCGCATATGCCGGAGTGTTCCTTCTCAAGGAGTCGCCCAAGTGCGACTTCGAATGTGCGGCGATACTGGGCTTCGCGGCGTGTTTTGTTGTCGGCATACCTTTCTACCCGCAGGAGACGGTCTTTGCGCCCGAGATTTTGGTGGCAATTGTTGCGCTCGGTGTCCTCCAGCTAGGACTTGCGTACCTTTTCCTCTCCAAGGGGCTCGATGTGGTGTCTCCCGTGACGGCATCGCTCACTTCGACTATCGAACCACTGCTCAATCCCATATTGGTCGCAATCGTGGTTGGCGAGACCATTGGCCCCGTCTCCATCTTTGGTGCGGTGTTGGTGATTGGCGCTGCGACTGCCTACAACGTCTACGCGGCACGCAGCGGATAGACTTCGTACTTGGCTGGCACTAGAAGAGCATGAAGATTTGCGCGAGCGCCCAGCCAATGAAGCCGCAGCAGGGGAAGGTCAGCAGCCAGGCTGCGACCATGCTCTTGGCGACGTCCCATTTGACGCGTTTGGGATTCTTCGAGGCGCCGACGCCCATGATGGCGGCGGTGCTGCAATGCGATGTCGAGACGGGCATGCCCGTAATCGAGGCGATGAAGAGCGTGATGACAGTGGTCATCGACGCCGCGACACCCTGGTACTTCTCGAGCTTGACCATGTCCATGGCCACGGACTTGATGATGCGCTTTCCGCCGACGAGCGTGCCGAGCGATATGGCGAGCGAGCATAGGATCATGAGCCATAGTGGGAATTCGGTCGCGCCGCTCGTCTGCATGTCGAACGCGAGCGCGATGCCCAAAAGGCCGATGGACATGAACTTCTGGCCGTCTTGCGCGCCATGCAGAAAGGAAAGTGCACATGCGCAGACGTCCTGGAGGACGACGCAGACCTTGTTGGCCCTGCTGCGGTTTGCGTGGGCAAAGAAGAACTCGATGATCCTGGTGTTGATCCAGCCCAGCGCAAAGCCGGCAAGGAGCGAGAAGAGCATGCCGTATATGACCAGCATCCACTCGCTGACGACGACGCCGGCCAATCCGTTCATGGCGATGGCGCCACCCGTGACGCCCGCGATGAGCGAGTGGGACTTGGATGCGGGGATGCCTCGATACCAGCAGAAAAAGCCCCATCCGATGGAGCCGATCATCGCGGCTATGAGGGCCATGAGCGCTTGGTGCGTGTTGCCCGAGAAATTGACCATGTTGAACATGGTGTGGGCGACGGCCGTGGAGATGTAGGTCATGCCCACGAGGCCGACGAAGTTGAAGATGGCGGCTAGGATGAGCGCGGTACCGGGCTTGAGACAACGAGTCGAGACGGCCGACGCGATGGCATTGGGGGCATCAGTCGCGCCTGAGATGACAGTGACGCCGATGACAAGGACCAGAACGACGATGAGCGCGGGATGAGCGCCCGCTTGCGCAATGAACACCGGAAGCGTCAGGTCCATCTATTCGTCCGTTCTATCGGGGAGGGGCACGGAAATGCGCCCAAGGTATTCTACCGTAAGTTTGCATGGTGGGAATTAGCATTCGTGCGGAAGTATAGTTCTAGTTGGATATTCTAGATGGATTAGGATAACAAGGAAGTCCAGCAAGAAAGATGAGTGAACCTATCCTTCGCATTATCCTTTGTATAACCTGTGAAAAGTACCCCATTCGGATGATTTCTATTATGCTCCTCCTTGATAGCTTAAGTTAATTACCATGCGTGCTCCTGAGTCCTGGGGGAAGGGGTAATCGATGGACCAGATTATTCATGCAAGACTCATTGAGCCTATGCTGCCTTCGAATCTCGTGATGAATCGCCCTTTGATTGAAGAGCTGAGACGCACAGTCTGCAATCAGCGCATCACCTTTCTTCATGCTCCAAGCGGATATGGAAAGACCATAGCCATGTGCGAATTGGGCGGGATTCTGAGACAGGAAGGGCACAGCACAAGTTGGCTGAGCATCGATTCGGCCTTATCAGACCCAGCGCGATTTTGGGCCCACGTTCATGTTTCGTTTGGAGAGAGTGCATTTTGTCCCGGTGCAGAGCATGACGAGCTTGCCAGTGACGGGGAGTCGCTGGCAGATATCCTGTTTCAACATCGTGAAGAAGTCAAAGGCGAACGTTTTGTTTTCTTCGACGCCTTTAACCGAATAGGCTCGCTTTCTCTCATCGACGACTTCCTGCGCTTCTGTTTCGAAGCTCCTCCCGAATATCATTTCGTCGTGAGCACGCGAGAGTTTTTCGAGAGTTTCAAGGCGGCGGCTTTTAAATATGGCGAACGCGTATTTGAAGCTAGGGACCTCACCTTTGCACTGTCCGAGGCCGAGGAGCTGATTCGGGATACATGCGGGAGCGCCTTTTCCGATGAGCTTATTGCCGAAGCGTATCGCGATACCGAGGGCTGGGTTCAGGGCATCAAGCTGCGAGCCCAGGCAATAGCGCGAAACGAGACAATGGGAATCAAGGGGCCAATAAACGGGAAAAACAACCTAGTACGTGATTACTTCATATGCAACATCCTTTCCGATCTGCCTCCGGATGATGTCGATTTTCTCATTCGGATATCTCTGTTCGAGAAGATAAACCGATCGCTTCTCGCCTTTGTCTTCGGTTCGGTTGCGGCAGTCGAGAGGGTCGACAGATTACTGGCGGCCAATGCGTTCATTATGAACTGCGATTACGAAGATGAATGGTACCGGCTTCATCCTATGTTCCTGGACGTGCTCCGGTACGAGCTGAAGCGTTTCAACATGGGCGAATTGCGTGGCCTCTGCCTCAATGCGGCGGAGTGGTTTCATGACAGTGGCTATCCCGACGAGGCCGTGAAGTACCTCAGCATGTCGGGGGACCTTGACTACATAGAGGGACTCGTGGAGGCGACAAGCGGGCTCGTGCGTCCGGATATGTCCATGGATTCCTTTGCATGGATGTGCCGGGTCTCCGCCGCATCCGTTCCCACATCGCCGTTTCTTTGTCTGATGGCCGTCTGGTCTTGCGTGACCTATGCGCGTCTCGAGGATGCGGATTTGTGGATGGGAGCCTTCGAGGAGCTCATCGAAAGTGGGGTCGTGACGCAGGAGACCTCTCCCGAGATGGCCTCCTTCACCATGAAATGCCTCTCCATGAAATACCTGGCGATGGAGGGCGATGGCGAGAGGGCATTGCTTCTCTGCGAGGAGCTGCAAGACGGAAGCTGGCCCATAACTCCATCGCTACTCAGCATGATTAACCAGTCTCAGGGAGAGGCGTATTCGTATACCGGAGACTATGTCCAGGCGATGGATTACTATCTAAAGGCGCAGGCGAGCGCGAGCGTCGACCAGACCATACATCAGCTCGTCTTCAACGAGTACACCAATGCGGTCAATCTCTACTATTGCGGAGAGCACGACAAGGTGGAGCGTTGCTGCGAGAGCCTCCTCAAGAAGTGTCCGCCAGATTTCGCGATCTACGGAGCGGCCTGCGCGCTTCTCGCGCGTATCCTCATAGAGCGAGATGACGTGAGCCGGGTGCCTGAATTGCTCCATATATCCGAAAACGGTCTTTCTTGTTATCGTCACATCGACCTGTACCTCGACATAATGACGAGCCATGCCTCCTGGCATTTGGCCTCGGGTAGTTCCTCCACGGCTTTCGAGGTCATTACCGAGGCGGTATTGCAGGGGGAGAAGTATCGAAACGTTCCCCGCGCCGCGTTGCTCTCGGCTTACTTTCTTCAGGCTCAGATTGCCCTGCACCGGGGTGACCTTAACGAATTGCAGCTCATAGAGAACAAGTTCGCCCTTCACCTGAGAAAGAGCGATATCTTTGGCATCTTGCTGTTTGATGCCGTCCGCGCGTTCGCCTTGAGGTTGCAGGGTGGCGATGCCGAGGTTATCGAGTTGCTTGACGCAATGATAGAGCGTGCGCTCGAGCGGGATTTCAATCGCATGGCCGTCATCGCGCTTGTTGAGAGGACCCTGATTCTCAATGACATGGGTGAGAGCGCCTTGGCCATCACCTCTCTCAATGAGCTTCTTCGAATCGCTCGCTTGCACGGCTATATGCGCACCATATTGAACGGTGGAGCTCCTATGAAGCAGCTGCTGCGCGAGTATTCGACAACGCGTAAGTTGGGTGGCGTTCTGCGAACCTATGTCAAAGACGTGTTGTTGCACTTCGAGGCGGAGAGTTCCGACAAGAGGGAGGCTTCAGACGAGAGTACGGCGTTTTTGGAGAGCGAATACATGCTCACCGCTCGCGAAATCGAGGTCCTGCGCCTGCTCAACATGGGGCTTTCACGCAACGAGATTGCCGAGACGCTTTCCATCAGCATCAACACGGCGAAGAAGCACCTTTCCAACATATACGCCAAGATGGGAGTCCGCAACAAGACCGAGGCACTCGAAGGCTTTACGCATGGCATCGGTCAGCGGGAAGCTGATTAGTTCGACTCGTAGGATGGCTGGGCTTTCCAGCGAGAGATAATGGTTTTCCTTACCCTTTTGGCACGATTGGGCCCCGGTGAGCACCCTGGAAGGTACCCACGTTCTTATCCCATTGATTGGTATGTTTAGGGCGTTCTTGTTTCATTTTGCCCTCGATATCCTCGTTAACGTAAACGCGTCGGAAGGAACGGACAGGTTCGCTACGGCGCATGTTTCGGAACGCGAAGCATCCTACGAAGAGGGGAGGAAGCATCAGGTGATGTCCGCTGTTTACGGAGAATGCTCCATTATTGTGCGTGTTGGGTGATGGCGGACGGGGGGTGCGCCCGTGATCCTGGAGAAGAGTTCTCAAGGAGGATCAGGTGTCGTA
>UQUH01000064.1 GCA_900544245.1 uncultured Coriobacteriaceae bacterium
TCGGCATCGGCTTCGGGAGCTTCGACGTCATAGAAACCAGACACGGTGCCTATTTCATAGATGCCAACAGCGTCTCCAATGTGTCCGAGGACTGCACCGAGCTGTTCGGATTCGACCTGATGCGCGCCCACGCACGGGGAATGGCGCGCAGATACCACCAGATCATTTCCGATTTACCGGAGAAAGGGGAGATGCCATGCTGAGCATCAAGGACGTGTACGAGAAGTTCGACGAGATCGGATGCTGCAGCTTCGCGACGCTCGACGGCAACGGGGGAGTGGATTCGCGCATCGCGCACTTCTTCGCCTACGACGACGAGGGCCTCTACCTGCGCACCATGACGGGCAAGCCGTTCTTCCGTCAGATGATCGAGGGCGGCAGGCTCTCCGTGTGCGGCGAGCGCACCGATGCGCCCGTGGTATGGGACGACGAGAACATGCCGCACTTCCAGCCCGGCTACATGATGCGCGTGAGCGGCAGCGTGCGCCTTCTCACCGACGAGGAGCTTTCCGCCAAGGCCGCCGCCAACCCCATGTTCGCCGTGGCGACCTATGACATCAACAAGTATCCCGAGACCGTGGTCCTCGTCATGGACAGCGCCTGGGGCGAGCTCTACGATTACGACTTCAACATGGTGCACCGCGATCACAAGATCCTGCGCGAGCGCTTTTCCTGGGGCGGCGCGACCTTCGTGCCCGCCGGTTTCACCATCACCGATGAATGCATCGAGTGCGGTGCGTGCATGGACGCCTGCACGCACAAGGCCATCGTGGCGGGAACCCCCTACCGCATCCTGGGCGAGCGTTGCGACGAGTGCGGCAACTGCCATCATGCCTGTCCCGTCGGTGCCGTCATCGAGAAGGGCGTGTCATAGGGGACGCTGAAGGTACCAGCAGATAATGAGACAGTTTGGTCTGACCAAGCTGTCTCATTTGCATGTTGCCGGCGTCTATCCGAACCGCCCGGCCACGTAGTCGGCGGTGCGCTCGTCACGCGGATGCGTGAACAGGGTCTCCGTGTCGTCGGCCTCGATCATCTCTCCCAGAAGGAAGAACGCGGTCTTGGTCGAGACGCGCAGGGCCTGCAGCATATTGTGGGTCACCATGATGACGGTGTAGCGGTGCCTGAGCTCGTCGACGAGCTCCTCGATCTTGGCCGTCGATATGGGATCCAGTGCGCTCGTGGACTCGTCGAGCAGGAGCACCTCCGGCTTGACCGCCAGCGCACGGGCGATGCACAGGCGCTGCTGCTGTCCTCCTGACAGGCCCAGGGCGCTGCGCTTCAGACGGTCCTTGACCTCGTCCCAGATGGCGGCATCGCGAAGGGACGATTCGACGATGTCGTCCAGTTCGCCGCGGTTGCGGACGCCGTGGGTCCGCGGGCCGAAGGCGACGTTATCGTAGATGCTCATCGGGAACGGGTTGGGCTGCTGGAAGACCATGCCGACGCGCCTGCGCAGGTCTGTGGCGGGCATCGTGCGGTAGACGTCATGGCCGTCGAGTTCGACGCAGCCTCGTACCGAGCAGCCCTCGACGAGGTCGTTCATCCGGTTGAGCGTCTTGAGCAACGTCGACTTGCCGCAGCCGGATGGGCCGATGAGGGCCGTCACCTCGTTTTTGGGAAAGGAGAGCGAGACGTCCTTGAGCGCATGAAAGTCGCCGTAGTGCAGGTTCAGGTCCCTCACCTCCATCTTGGCCTCGCGGTTTGGGCATGCGGAGCCCATGGCCATGTCATCGGGGCATACATGAGGATCGCGAGGCCCGTTCATGACGACTGCCGGGGTCTTCTCTCGGACGCATTCCATCGGATTGTCCTTTCGCTTGATAGGGATATCGGGTTTCGGCATCGCTAGCCTCGCACGTTCAATCGCTTGACGACGAGGTTCGTCCCCGCGTTCAGCAACACGACGAGGACGAGCAGCACGACGGCCGTGGCATAGGTTTCGTTCAGGTGCAGTCCCTCGCTTGCCAGGACGTACATGTGCACGGCGAGCGTGCGGCACGAGTCGAACAGGGCGAAGACGCCCTCGCCGCCAAAGTCGGGGATTTGCGCCACGGTACCGGCGGTGAACAGCAGCGCCGCCACCTCGCCGACGCAGCGGCCAAGTGCGAGCAGCACGCCGCCGAAGATGCCGGGCAGCGCGCTCGGGAGCACGCAGCGGAATATGGTGCGCACGAGACCGGCTCCCAGGGCAAGCCCGCCGTGCTTGTAGGATTGGGGCACGGCGAGAAGCGCTTCCTCGGTCGTGCGCATGATGATGGGGAGCACCATGATCGCCAGGGTGCACGCGCCCGCGAGCAGCGAGAGGCCCCAACCCAGAAGCGTCGTGAAGAAGAGCAGGCCGAACAGGCCGTACACGATCGACGGGATGCCCTGGAGCGTCTCGGTCGTCATGCGCACCACGCGCACGAAGCGGCTCGCGGGCCGCGCGGACCCCCCGAGGGACCCCCTAAAGAAGCGCGTACTCGACGAGGTACACCGCCGAGGCGATGCCGACGGGGGCTGCGATGACGAGAGAGAGGAGTGCCATCAGGACCGTGTCGACCAGGGCGGGCATGAGCGAGACGTTGTCGGAGGTGTACTCCCATTCGAATAGGGTCGGGCTGAGGTTTGGGATGCCGTTCACCAGGATGAACCCAATGATCAGGACGAGCATCGCCGTCGATAGGATGGCGCCCGCGTATACCACGGCGCGAAGGATGCGGGCCGTCATCTCAGGGCACCTCGCTTCTTTATCGCGCCGAATAGCAGGCTTATGAGCATGACGAACACGAAGAGCACGACGCCGGTGGCGATGAGCGCTCCGCGATGCAGGTCTGCGGCGTAACCCATCTCGAGCACGATGTTGGCAGTCATCGTGCGAACGCCATCGAAGATGGAGGAGGGGATGACGGCCTGGTTTCCCGCCACCATGACCACGGCCATCGTCTCCCCGATGGCACGCCCCACGCCCAGGACGACGGACGCCATGATTCCCGAGAACGCGGCCGGCACGACGATGCGAAAGACCGAGCGCTCGTGCGTTGCCCCCAGGGCGAGCGCCCCCTCGTAGTAGCTCCGGGGCACAGCGTCGAGGGCGTTCTTCGACACGGTGATGATGGTGGGCAGGATCATGATGCCCAGGAGGAAGGAGGCGGCGAGCAGTGACAGTCCGTTGCCCGGGCCGATCGATCGCACGAGGGGAACGACCACCATGAGGCCAAAGAAGCCGTAGACGACCGACGGGATGCCGGCGAGCAGCTCGACGGCGGGCTTGAGTAGCCGCGCGATGCTCGCGTTCGCGAAGCGGGAGAGGAAGATCGCCGTCAGGATGCCCGCGGGCACGCCGACGACGATCGCCCCGGCGGTGACGTAGAGGCTGCCGACTATCATGGGGAATATCCCGTACATATCGCTTCCCGGTTTCCAGGTGGTTCCCAGCAGGAAGTCGGGCAGTCCGATTTGCGCCATGGCGGGAACCCCGTTGGCAAAGAGGAAGAGGCAGATGAGCGCCACGGCCAGGATGGAGATCGCGGCAGCGGCGGCAAAGAGCCACCGCGCCACGCCTTCCCTGAGGGCCTGCCTTGACATGGAATGGCTCATGGGATGGCTAGCCAATCACGTCAGCCCAGGTCTTTGCGACACCAGAGAAGATGTCCTTGACCTGCTGGCTGGTCAGCTCGTCGACGGACGAGGACGGTGCGACGATCACGGCGATTCCGTCACGGGCGATGGGCTGGGATCTGACGCCTGCTGCGACTTCGGAATCCTTGAGCTCGCGGGATGCCATGCCGATGTCGCAGGTGCCCTCGATGGCCATGTTCACGCCCGTCGTGGAGTCCGACTGCTGGACCTCGATGGTGACGGCGGGGTTGACGGACTCATAGGCCTCGGCGAGCTTCTCCATCACCGGCGTGACCGATGACGATCCCGCGATAACGACCTTGCCGGACACGTCGCCCTTCTGGTAGGGCTGGGCGGCGTCGTTGACGGCGATGTAGTGGTTATCCTCGACGATGGCCTGCCCGTCGGCACTCATGACGAAGGTGACGAAGTCGTTTGCCGCCGCATTGGACATGTCGCTGAGGACGATGTTGAAGGGACGCGAGATCTTGTAGGAGCCACCCTTCACGTTGTCCGCCGTCGCCTCCACGCCGTCGATGCGGACGGCCTTGACGGAGTCGTTGAGCGAGCCGAGAGAGATGTAGCCGATTCCATTGGGGTCGTTGGCGACCGATGTCATCATGACCGACGTGGAGTTGGTGATGGCCGCCTTGTCGGTCGTGATATCAGTCTTGTTGCCCTGCGCGTCCTTTTCCTCCAGGCCGAAGAGCTCGATGAAGGCTCCGCGCGTTCCGGATCCGTCCTCGCGCGAGTAGACGGAGATCTGCTCGGTGTCGGACGACCCCTGGGTGCCGGATTCCTGACCCGACGATGAGCATCCGATCATGGCGAACGCCCCTACGAGGCAGGTCATCGTTGCGAGGGTCGTGAGGACGACGCGCGCTATTGTCTTGGTCATGTCTAAGTCCTTTCCTGTGGTCATTGCCCATCTCCTTGTCATGGATAGGCTTTGGCCACAGGATAGGATCGGCATGTAAAGCTCCTATCAGGCGCTTGTAAAACCTCTGCAAAATGCGATGGAATCGCGTGACGGTGGGGCGATGCCATTTACAGGCTGAGGAACAGCTCGTGGATGCGCGGGTCATCGTCGAGCTCGGGATGAAACGCGACGCCGACCTGGTTGCCGTCGCGCGCGGCGACGATGTCGCCGTCGACTCGCGCGAGCTCGACCGCGCCCTCGCGCACGTCGACGATGCGCGGTGCCCGTATGAAGCTCATGGGCATCGTTCCGATGCCCATGAAATCGCCTGTCGCGTGAAAGCTTGCGAGCTGGCGGCCATAGGCGTTTCGCTCGACCGTGACGCACATGGTCCCAAGATGGCTTTCGGGCCTGATCGAGCGCTCGTCGCCGTCATCGTCGATGACGCGCTCGGCGAGCAGGATGAGTCCCGCGCAGGTGCCGAGCACGGGCATTCCATCTTCGACGAGCGCGCGTATCGTCGAGAGCATGCCCTCCTCGCGCAGCAGCCTTCCCTGCACCGTGGATTCGCCTCCGGGCAGGATGAGCCGGTCGAAGTGGCGACTCATGTTGCGCAGGCAGCGCAGCTCGAACCACGGTTCGCCCAGCTCGTCGAGCACAGCGGCATGTTCGGCAAACGCGCCCTGCACCGCCAGGATCGCCGTTGCCATTAGATGCCCCGCTCCGCCATGAGCAGCTCGATCTCGTCCTTGTTGATGCCGACCATGGCTTCGCCGAGGTTTTCCGAGACGTGCGCGATGTACTCCGGGTCCTCGTAGCGTGTCACGGCGCCGACGATGGCCCGGGCGCGTTCGGCGGGATTGCCGCTCTTGAAGATGCCGCTTCCCACGAAGACGCCCTCGGCGCCGAGCTGCATCATGAGCGCCGCGTCGGCCGGTGTCGCCACGCCGCCTGCAGCGAAGTTGACGACGGGCAGTTTGCCGTGCTCGTGCACGTAGCGAAGCAGGTCGATGGGGACCTCGAGGCGCTTCGCCTCCTCGAACAGCTCGTCTTCGCGCAAGGCGCCCACCGCACGGATCTCGCCGTTGATGAGGCGCATGTGACTCACCGCCTGCACGACGTCTCCCGTGCCGGGCTCGCCCTTGGTGCGGATCATCGACGCGCCCTCGGCGATGCGGCGTAGCGCCTCGCCGAGGTTGCGCGCACCGCATACGAAGGGCACGGAAAACGCCGTCTTGTCGATATGGTAGACGTCATCGGCCGGGCTCAGCACCTCGGACTCGTCGATGTAGTCTATCTCGATGGCCTCGAGCACCTGGGCCTCGACGAAGTGCCCGATGCGGCATTTCGCCATGACGGGGATGCTCACGGCCTGCTGGATGCCACGGATCATCGCCGGGTCGCTCATGCGACTCACGCCGCCGGCCGCGCGTATGTCTGCCGGGATGCGCTCGAGGGCCATGACCGCGCACGCGCCCGCCTCCTCGGCGATGCGTGCCTGATCGGGGGTGGTAACGTCCATGATGACGCCGCCCTTGAGCATCTGCGCCAGCTCCCGGTTGAGCTTGGCGCGTTCTTCCCTCGTCGTCTCTGCCATGTCTTGCCTCCGCGTGTCGATTCGAGTATTGACGGCTCGAAGCCTAGGCGTAATCTGAACATGTTTGTATAACCATTTCTTGCGAAATTGATATGACCAGATTATGCTCAGGGAATGAGGGCATGAGAGCGGTGGCAAGCGGAGGCGTTGATGCTGGATTACGATCTGGAGAGTCGCGGGGAGCTGAGCCTCTACGAATTCGTCTATCGTTCGATCAGGCACGATATCGAGGCCGGCACGCTTGCGCCCCACGAGAAGCTGCCTTCCAAGCGCGCGTTCGCCCAGCATCTCGGTGTGAGTCTCATTACCGTGGAGAACGCCTACGCGCAGCTGGTGACGGAGGGCTACTGCTACACGAGACCCCGCAGCGGATACTACGTCTCTGAGCTATCCGCCGTGACAAGCGTCACGAAACGTGACAAAAGTGCCCCGGCGACTTTTGTCACGCTTTCCGAGGAGGCGCATCCTGACGTTCGCCATGACCTCTCGCGTGTCGATGTCGACCCCGCCATGGTCTCGCGCGTGTGGGGAAGGGCCCTGCGACGCGTCCTGTCGGCCGAATCCGACGAAGAGCTTTACGGTTCCCAACCTCCCAAGGGCACCTTGCGCCTACGCCGCGCCATCGCGCACAGGCTCCGCGAGACGCGCGGATTCGAGGCCGATCCCGCCCGTATCGTCGTCGGTGCCGGCTCGCAGCTCCTCGATGCCGCGCTTGTGCAGCTCCTGCGGCCCGGGGGCTCGGTGGCGCTCGAGAACCCCGGCTATCCGCGCCTGGCGCAAATCTACGAGTCAGCGGGATTGTCCGTGCGGCCCATCGGACTTGATGACGAGGGCATGTCCATGGAGGAGCTTCGGGCAAGCGATGCGAGCCTCGTCCACGTCATGCCGTCGCATCAGTTCCCGACCGGCATCGTGACAAGCATAAGCCGCCGCTACGAATTGCTTGCGTGGGCAAGCGAGACCGAGGGGCGTTATATTGTCGAGGATGACTACGATGCGCCGTTTCGCATGGCGGGTCGTCCGGTGGCAAGCCTCGCGTCCATTGACGTGGCAGGTCATGTCATATACACCAACACGTTTTCCAAGAGCCTAGGCCCGGCGCTTCGCATGGCCTTCATGGTCCTGCCGCCTAGGCTGGCCGAGGCATGGGAGGAACGCGTCGGCTTCTACGCGAACACCGTGAGCGTCATCGACCAGATAGCGCTCGCGCGCATGATCGAGACGGGCGATTACGAGCGCCATGTGAACCGGTACCGCAAGGCACAGCGTGAGGTGCGCGACGCCTTCGTTGATGAGATGGTGCGGCTTGCCCCGTCGGGCCGCGTGCGCGTCGAGCAGGCCGACTCGGGGCTGCATTTCGTGCTCTCGATAGAGGGTGCCGACGAGGGCCGAATCACCACCGCCGCACTCGAACGGGGAGTGCGGCTTTCGCCCATGGACGGTTACGCAATCGCTCCGCTACCGCCTCACGATGACGCGCGTTTCGCCATCCAGTACGGCGGGCTGGACGTCGAATCGGCTCGCGAGGCCGCCCGCATCATCGCTGGCTGCATCGGATGAGGAATTTGCTCCAGTCAAACTCTCATTCGACCTCCGTCAACGCGAATCTTACGAAAGTGTTCGCGTGCGGTAAGGCGACCCGATGGCAGCTCCTCTCCTCAGCCCCTAGGATGGGCATGTCTCAAGAGGAGGGAGTGCGTCCGTGTACGCGAAGATTGCCATCGGGAACATCAGACGCTCGTTCGGGGATTACTCGATCTACTTCATGACATTGGCCTTTGCCGCGTGTCTTCTGTACTCGTTCACGGCATCAACCGACTACCTCCTCGCCCTGGACCTGAGCGAGCAGCAAAGGGGCGTGTGCGATTCCGCCAACGGCGTTATGCAGGCGTTTTCGGTGTTTTCCGTCATTGTGTTCGCGTTCCTCATCGTCTACGCGAACCGCTTCATTCTGCGTCGCCGCTCCCGCGAATTCGCGCTCTACGAGATCCTGGGCATGCCTGCGTCGTCCATCGCGCGCATCCTCGCCTACGAGGGCTGCATCGTCGGCCTTCTCGCCCTTGCCATCGGCGTGCTGGTTGCGGTCGTGATATCGCCGCTCTCCGGCTTTGTCGCCGCCTTCGTCTTCGACGTCCCGTACAAGCTCGTCTTCACGTTCTCGTCTGACGCCCTTTGCTGGACCGCGGGTTGCTTTCTCGCGATCATGGCCCTGGCGACGCTCCTCGGCATTCGTGACGTGGGCAGGCGACCGCTCATAGAGCTGCTGCGCGCGAACTCGACTCCCGATAGCCCCAAGGGCATCCGGCGCCTGCCAACGGCCGTGCAGCTCGCCTTCGCCTTCGTCGTGCTGGCCATCGTGTGGGGATCGTGCATCCTGCAGCCCGTCTTCTTCGTCGTCTGGATACTGCCGTTGGGCATCCTGGCCGTGCTCGCTACCGCCGTCCTGTTTCGCTTCTTCGCCACCACCTGGCCATCCCGCGCCCGACGCAAGGCCACCCGCTATCTCTTGGGTCTGCGCTTCTTCGTCATCCGCCAGGTCGAGAGCCGCGTCTCGTCGAGCTCTAACGCCATGGCCTGCACCTGCGTCCTCATCGCCGTGGCCACGTGCATGATGGTGGCCGGCCTGGCCTTCAGCGTGGGAATGAGAGGGCCTACGGGCATCGACAACGCCACCGCGCTGGCGCCCATCGGCT
>UQUH01000065.1 GCA_900544245.1 uncultured Coriobacteriaceae bacterium
CCCCCAGCCAATACAAGAGCTCGAGCAGCAGCGTCATCGCGACCGTGACCGAGGCGACCTCGGCGGTGCGCAACACGCCCTCGCCCCTTAGGGTCGCCGCGACGGCGTTTGCCCTCGGTCTCTTCGTCGCCATCTGCATCGTCGTGCTCATCGACATTGCCAAGGCCCCTATCAAATCTCGCGAGGACGCCGAGAATGCCTGCGAGCTACCGGTTCTCGGTACTGGCACCTCCGTCGAAGATGGCGACAGGATTCTCGCGAATCTGCAGTTTGCCTGTGGCAAACGTCCTTCGACCATCGCGGTCGTGCCCATCGGACAGGCCGACAGCGCAGTCGTCATCTCGAACGAGCTCGTAAACGCGCTCGAGCGCAGCTCCGTACGCACCAGGATCGTGAAGGGCTCGCCCCATGCCCGCAAGTTCAAGGTGAGCGTACCGGAAGACGCGGCCGTCGTCGTATGTTGTCCGCCGCTTGCCGCCGGTGCGGGTGCCTCCTACATCGCCAACAGCTCGGACGCGACGGTGCTGTGCGTGACGGAATGGACCGACTCCAAGCGCCAGCTTTTGGCGACCATGCGTGAGCTCGAGCTCGCCAAGGCAAACATCGCTGGCCTCGCATACCTGCCGGAGGACAAGGAAGCGACGGAGGCGGCACGGGCCGAACGCAAGGCAAAGAGCCATAAGAAGAAGTAGGCCTTCCTCGGAGCAGGTGGACCACGCCTTGAGCAGCGACCACAACACCGCAAGCGAGCAAGTAGCCGCATCCGTGCCGCGCTTCTCCGTAGTCATGCCCGTGCACGACGCCGAGGCGTTTCTTGACGCGGCCATTGTCGCTATCGAGCACCAGACCTTCGAAGACTGGGAGCTCGTCGTTGTCGACGACGCCTCCCGGGATGCAAGTGCCGTCATCGTGCAACGCCACGCAGCTGCGGACCCCCGGATCAGGATCATCTCGCACGCGTGCAACAAAGGCGCTGCCGCCGCGCGCAACACCGGCATGGATGCGGCCCGTGGTCGCTACATCTGGTTCGTCGATGCGGATGACTCTTTCGATCCGCACATCCTCGAGCAAGTCGATGCCGAAATCATCCAAAGCGACGCGCAAATCGTCATGTTCGGTCGTGTCGAGGAATATCTCGCGCCCGATCACAGTCTGCAGTACCGCAACGACATCCCCATGGAGCCATTCGCGAGCGACGATCCCGCCGCATGGCACACGCGCATCATAGACATCGAGCGCCAGACGAACTTCGGCTATGTCACCTCCAAGGTCTACGAGGCCGTCTTTCTCCGGGAGCGGGGCGTGCGCTTCGAGGACATGCTCCTGAACGAGGACTTCGTCTTCAACGTACATGCCTTTCGCGAGGCCACGCGCGTTGCAGCGCTGCCGGGCGTACCGTACGTCTACCGTAAGGTCGAGGGCAGCAGCGTCACCAACGCCAACGCGTATTCCGCCGAGGAGTACTACGAGCTCCATAGCATGCGCATCGCGATGATGCGCGACTTGCTGTCGGAGTGGGGGGTCTTCGACGAGCGCACCCGCGGAATACTCGGCGCCCTCTACGCGCGCTACGTCATGTCCACGCTCGAACGCATGCACTCCGATGGCAGGCAGCGCGGCAAGGCGACCAAGCTCGCGTGGGTCTGCGATATCATGAGAGATCCGTTGTACACCGAGCTCATCCCCTGCGCGCAGCCCAGGGACAGCAGGTTCCTGCGCGCTGGAGTGCGGGTACTCCAATCCGGGAATGCGGGTAAGTGCCTCATGCTGGGCAAGGCGATAGCATACGCGCGGAAGTATGGATACAAGACGTTCACGAAGGCCAGGTCGGAGAGATAACCCAAGGTGAGTACGAGCGCGAAAGACCAGATGACAGGTGCCGATACCCCGGTGCTGACCATCGTCATTCCCTCCTATAACGTCGAGGCCTATCTCGAACACGGCCTGTCGACCTTTGCCGACGAGCGCTTCGGGGGCAGACTCCAGGTCCTCGTGATAGATGACGGCTCCCAGGACGGCACACCGGCCATCGCGCAGCGCTTCGTGGAGCGCATGCCCGATGTCTTCACGCTCGTCAGCAAGGAGAACGGCGGGCACGGCTCCGCGATAAACGTCGGTCTGGCCCATGCCACCGGTACGTACTTTCGCGTGGTGGACGGTGACGACTGGGTCGATACCGATGCGCTTGCCGCGTTCCTGGACGTCCTGGATGGCGCGGACGCCGACATACTCATCGACGTGCGCATCGACGTGGACATGGCGACCGGCCACGAGAAACCGCGTCCGCACGGGGAGGGCGTCCCGCTGGGCTCCGTCGTCGCCTTCGAGGACATCTGCGAGAATTCGGTCGCTGCCGACAGCATAAGCATCCACACGCTCACGGCACGCACCGCGCTGCTGAGGGAAGTGGGCCTCAATGTGCTCGAGAAGACCTTCTACGAGGACTACGAGTACATCTCCAAGGCGACGCTCTTTGCAAGGTCAATCGAGTTCGTCGACCTCGCGGTCTACCATTACCTGCTGGGCAACGCCTCTCAGAGCGTGGCGGACGCCGTCTTCGCGCGGCGCTGGGACGACCACACGCGCGTGACGTACGAGATGCTGCGCTACTACGAACAGGTGCAGGCGAGTCTGAGCGAGCCTCGTCGAAACTACCTGCAGCGCAAGGTCAACCTCGTGATCGACACGCACTACAACATCGCGTTGATCTTCGACCCCGAGCGAAAGCGCGGGCTTGCGCGGGCCAAGGAGTTCCGCGCCTACCTCAAGGCAAAGTACCCCGAGTTCGCGCAGTATGGCGAAAGGCGCTACAAGACGGCGAAGATTCTCCACCATCTTGGGGTAGACTCGCAGCAGAAGCTCAACCGCATCGTCGGCAGGCAGTGAGAGGTCGCCATGTCATCTACCCAAACGCCTCAGATCACCGTGCTCGTGCCCGTCTACAACGTCGAGCGCTATCTGCGTGAATGCCTCGACTCGATACGCGCCCAGACCTTCGCCGACTTCGAGGCGATTTGCATCAACGACGGATCGACCGATGCCTCGCGCGACATCATCCAGGAATACCTCGATGCCGATGCGCGCTTCCGCGTCATCGACAAGCCCAACTCGGGCTACGGCGCTTCCATGAACATGGGGCTGGACGCGGCGCGGGGCAGCTATATCGCCATTCTCGAGTCCGATGACCTCTACATGCCCACCGCGCTCGAGGCATTGCACGATGCGGCAGTCGAATGTGACGCCCAGGTCGTGAAGGGCGAGTTCAACCTCTACTGGTCCGAACCGGAGAAGCGCATCCTCTCGGGCGAGCTGGCAAAGATCCCGCTCCGTCAGCTGCTTGTCCCATCCGACGTACCCGAGATCTTCTACGCGAAGTCATCGATCTGGTCGGCGCTGTACGAACGGAAGTTCCTCGTCGATAACGCGATTCGCTTTCTCGAGACGCCCGGCGCGTCCTACCAGGACACCTCCTTCAACTTCAAGGTCTGGCTTCACGCCAGGCGCGCGGTGTTCATTGAGGACGTGATTCTCGACTATCGGCAGGACAACGAGCAGTCCTCGGTCAATTCCGCCGCCAAGGCCCATTGCGTGTGTGACGAATACGACGAGATCGAGCGCTGGCTCGAGGCGCACGATGCACCCGATGCACTGACGGGAATCATGCTGCGCGCGAAGTACAACAACTACCTGTGGAACTACGACCGCCTGGTCGACGATCTGAGGGCCGAGTTCCTGGAGCGCTTCTCCGTCGAGTTCGGAAAGGACATGGAAGCCGGCAGGGTGGACCTGTCGCGCTTCGAACCGTGGGCGGAAGCCGACCTCAAGGCGCTCGTGAGCTCACCGGAGACGTTCAGGAAGTGTCGCGACGACGTCAGGAGCCCCGGCAAGCTCAACACCTTCAAGCACTACTACCGGCTGGGTGGCCTGCCCCTCATCGTCAAGGTGCTCAAGTACAAGCGGGAGCAGAGGTAACATGCCCAAGGTCAGCGTCATCATGCCCGTGTATAACGTCGAGGATTACGTCGAGCCCAGCATTCGGTCGCTGCTCGACCAGACGGAGCGTGACATCGAGATAATCGCCGTGAACGACGGCTCGACTGACGGCTCGCTCGAGGTGCTGCGCAGGCTGGCCGATGCCGATGACCGCATCAAGGTTATCGACCAGAAAAACGCCGGTCCCTCGGCCGCGCGCAACGCGGGGATGGCAATCGCGACCGCTCCCATCATCGCGTTTCTGGATGCGGATGATTTCTTCAAGCCCCGGGCTTGCGAGCGCATCGTCGAGCTCTTCGCCGAGCATGAGGCCGATGGTATCGACGTGCTCACCTTCGGGGCAGATTGCTTCCCCCAGGAGTTCTCGACTCCCTGGCACGAGGACAAGCTCCATCCGCGCGACGCCGTGTACGATCCCTTCGCCCCGGATCTGCTGTTCAAGGAGAGCTCGCGTCCCTTCCACTGGCGCACCGCCGTCCGGACCGGTTTCCTGTGCGAGAGCGGCATCGCGTTCGACGAGTCGCTGCGGCTGGGGGAGGACCAGGCGTTCCATTTCGCGATTTATCCCCGGGCAAAGCGGACGGTGCTCGTTTCCGACGTCCTCTACGAATATCGGGTGAGCCGGGCTGACTCCGCGATGGACACGGTCACGAAGGACAGGGCCTCCATGATGGCCGAGCATCTGCACATCGCGGACGTGATCCTCGCCGATTGGCGCGCTGGCGGGTTCCTGGACCGCTACCAAGCCGAGATGGCAGCGTGGATCGTCGAGTTCGTCGCCTACGACGTGCTGTTTCTGCCCGCCGCGGATAGGGCCCGCCTCTTGGAGGGAGTGGCGGACCTGTTGCGAAAGTACTGGACACCAGGCGAGCTCGACACGCTGCCCATCGCGCCAGCGACGCGTGCGATACTGGAGGCGTCGCTGTCTGGGAAGCCCGTGAGCGACCTGCGCGCGAAGCGCCTCCAACTCGCGTATTACAAGCAGCAGTACGGCACCAGGAGCGTGGTGCGCAGGCTGCTTCGGAGGTGACGGCGCGGATGCAGGCGAGGGTCTACATGATATGCAGGACCAACGGAAAGCTCTATCTTGACGTGCGGCTTTCCGGGGAAGAACGTCTCGATGGGCTTTCCGCATATGCGATGGCGGAGAACAAGAGGTTTCCTGCACAGGTGTTTCCCACTGCCGATGGCGCCGATTCCGCGACGCGCTGGGTCGTCACGATTCCCTTCCTCGCGTTCGACCACGCCGACGTGGTCATCGAGGGTTCGCGCGGCGCGTATCCCGCACTGCACGTCAACTTCAAGCGCGCCAAGCTGCTCTCGCTCCTGAATGCGCGACTTCGTCGAGGCGCCTTCGGGTCCGTCGTCGCATGCGAGGGCAATGCCATCGGTATCGCCACGCAGATGAGGCTGCTGAGGTTCCTGGAAGGCGAAGACGATACGGCTATCTGGCGCATGGACGTCACGGAAGGTGCACACGGCGACAATGAAGACGAAATCGAGGTGTTCGACGGCTTTGGCAATCCTGTCGAGTTCGAACTCTTCCTCTTCGAGGACCAGGCCGTGGACATGGATGGCATCAAGGCAAGACGCAGGGTCTATTCGCTGCGCGTTCCCTACGGTCTCGATTGCTTCTACGCTACCGCGGGCGACGGCTTCTGCTCGTGCGACGGTCGTTTCTACAACGTGAAGCGCGCCGAGACCCGGGACTTCATGAAGGACGCCTGCGCGGACGAGAGGCAATACCGCGCGTGGCTGGACGCGCACAAGGCGAGCCCCGAGGACCTGGCCGCACAGGCGCAGGCCGTGCTCACGGTGCAACCGAAGTTCAGCATCGTCGTTCCCGTCTTCGAGCCCAACGCCGGCTACCTGAGCGCCTGCATCTCGTCGGTTGTGCGCCAGAGCTATGCCAATTGGGAGTTGCTGGTGGTGGATGCCTCCCCGCATGACGGCATCGCCGCGCGTTGCCTCGAGCCCATGGGCGACGAGCGCATCGTGTACCTGCGGCTCGAGCGAAACCTCGGCATTGCGGGCAACACCAATGTCGGTATCGAGAACGCGACGGGGGATTGGGTTGCGTTTCTCGACTACGACGACATCCTCGAACCCGACGCGCTCTTCTGCTATGCGCGCGCGATCGCCCGTGACGCGGACGCCGCGGCGATGTTCTGCGACGAGGACACCTTCGAGGTCGATGGGCAGTACCGCTTTCCGGTGTTCAAGAGCGAGCTCAATCTGGACCTCCTGTACTCCTACAACTGCGTGACGCATTTCCTCGCGGTCAAACGCGAGGCGCTGGAGGCAATCGGGACATCGCCCGATGACGTGACCGGGGCACAGGACTACGACCTGACGCTGCGGGTGATTGCCGCGGGGGGCAAGATCGTCCACGTCCCACGCGTGCTCTATCACTGGCGCCAGCATAGCACCTCCACGGCCGGGGATAACGTCTCCAGCAAGCCCTACGCCCAGGAGGCGGGACGTCTGGCGTTGCAGCGGCATTTCGAGGCGCGTGGCATCGCGGGCCACGTCGAGGAGACGTCGCATCCGTTCATCTACCGGATGCGGTATGCGCTGCCCGACCCGCATCCCCTCGTGAGCGTCATCATCCCCAACAAGGACCACATCGGAGAGCTCGATGCATGCGTACGCTCCATTATTGAGAAGTCCGCATATCGTGAGTTCGAGATCGTGATCGTCGAGAATAACAGCGAAGATGACGAGACGTTTGCCTATTACGAGCGCATCACCGCAGAGTTCGACCAGGTCAAGGTCGTGCGCTGGGAGGGATCGTTCAACTACTCGGCCATCATCAACCATGGCGTGCGGCACGCAGCTGGTAGCAGGTTGCTGCTCCTGAACAACGACACCGAGATCATCTCCCCGGACTTCATCCCCGAGATGCTCGGATATCTCGAACGCCCCGAGGTGGGCGTCGTCGGCGCCAAGCTCTTCTTCCGTGACGGTCTCGTGCAGCATGCGGGCATCGAGGTGGGCCCCTTCGACACGATCGTGCACGTCAACCAGGACTTCGTCGACGAGCGCGAGGGGTATCGGGGACGGGCGACCAGACCGGGCAACTTCTCCGCCGTCACGGGCGCGTGTCAGATGGTTCGCCGTGACGTGTTCGAGCAGGCGGGTGGCTACGACGAGGACTTTGCCGTCGGATTCAACGACGCCGACTTCTGCATGCGCGCCAAGGAGGCCGGCTACCTTACCGTCTTCACGCCGTATGCCAAGCTACATCACTACGAGTTCACGTCCCGTGGACGCGAGGAAGTGGACGACGCGAAGATGCGGCGCTGGGAGGGCGAGCGTGAGTTGTTCCAAGAACGATGGGCCAAGTACTTCGAAGAGGGCGACCCATTCTCAAATCCCAACCTGTCCCTCGAGAGCTGCTATTACGCTCTGCCGTAGACTCCCCTGCGCCGTATCATCCTCATCATGTCGATGATGCATTAGAATGTGCGGGTAACCGAACACCTACGTCACGTTCAGGATTATGCCATGCCTTTGATTTCGCTTGTGGTCCCTTGCTATAACGAGGAGGAGAGCATCCCGCTTTTCCAGGAAGAGGCCGTGCGCGTGCTTGACGAGATGCAAACCCGGTTTGGCTCGCCGCAAGACCCCGTCACCTTCGAGCTCGTCTACGTCGACGACGGGTCGACCGATGCGACCTTGCCAGAACTCAAACGCATCGCCGGGCAAGCACGTCCTGACGGCATGGACGTGCGCTACCTCTCGTTTTCCCGCAACTTTGGCAAGGAGGCCGCGTTGCTCGCGGGGCTCGATGCGGCGCACGGGGAGTACGTCGCGACGATGGACGCGGACATGCAGGACCCACCGTCGCTGCTGCCGACCATGTACGAGATGCTGCTCGCAAGCGATGCCGACAACGTGGCGACCCGCCGCGTCACGCGCAAGGGCGAGCCGCCCATCCGCTCGTTCTTCGCGCGCATGTTCTACCGCATCATCAACCGGCTATCGGACACGGAGATAGTCGATGGCGCGCGCGACTATCGCCTCATGACCCGGCGCATGGTCAACGCGATTTGCTCGCTGAGGGAATACAACCGCTTCTCGAAGGGCATCTTCGGATGGGTCGGCTTCAAGACTGAGTGGCTCGAGTACGAAAACGTCGAGCGCGTGGCAGGCGAGACGAAGTGGAGCTTCTTCTCCCTCTTCTCGTACTCTATCGAGGGCATCGTGGCGTTCAGCACTAAGCCGCTGCACATCGCCTCGCTCGGCGGCATGTTGTTTTGCCTGCTCGCCCTCATCCTGCTCGTGGTGGTCATCGTCCGCGCGGCCGTCTTTGGCGACCCGGTTGCCGGCTGGCCCTCGCTCGTGTGTCTCATACTCTTCATCGGCGGCTCGCAGATGCTGTGCCTGGGCGTTTTCGGGCAGTATCTCGCAAAATCCTATGTCGAGGTGAAGAACAGGCCCATCTACGTGGTGAGGGAATCCAATCTTGACTGACGCTTCCGACGCCCCCGGTTTTCAGATGGCTCCGCTCGATGTCGAGGCGGCATGTCGAGGCCGAGACGTCGCCGTGCTCATTCCCTGCTATAACGAGGCGCAGACCATCGCCCAGGTCGTGCGGGGCTTTCGCGCCGCGTTGCCCGAGGCGGTAATCTACGTCTACGACAACAACTCCACCGATGACACCGCCCGGCTGGCCGCTGCCGCTGGCGCC
>UQUH01000066.1 GCA_900544245.1 uncultured Coriobacteriaceae bacterium
CGACGGCCGCTGCCGCCGAGATGGCCGCCGCTGACAAGAGCATCGCCGCCATTGCCTCGACGCTCGCCGCCAAGATCGTCGGCGTTGACGTCTACGAGGAGGCAATCGAGGATAACCTCAGCAGCCAGACGCGTTTCGTCATCATCGGCAAGGGTCCGGTCGCACACGATGGCCCTGGCAAGAGCACGCTCGCGCTCTTCATGAACGCGGATCGTCCCGGTACGCTCCAGATGATTCTCTCCGAGCTCTTCTTCGCCGGCGTCAATCTCACCATGGTGCAGTCCAGGCCCATGAAGCGCGACTTGGGTGACTACATGTTCTTCATGGACATCGACGGGTACGCCGACGAACCCAATATCCAGATCGCACTCAACTGCCTGCGCATGAAGATGAGAGAGGTCAAGGTCATCGGCTCATATCCACGCAGTGTGTGAGAATGCCGTATACTGGGCTGCATGCAAACGTGGATACACTACTTGCTGATCTTCGCCATCGCCTTTGCCGCGACAATCGCGTTCGTGCCTCTCGTCAGGCGCTTCGCGAAGGCTCACGGCATCGTCGATGAACCAGGTCCGCGTCGCGTCAACCGCAGGCCCGTCCCGCGCCTGGGCGGCGTCGCCATGTTTGGTGGCCTGCTCGTCGCGGTCATCGTCGAGTATGTCTGCGAACGGACAGGTCTCTGGCATGGTCCCCTCTACATACCCGGCGAGGTCAACGTCAGGTCCATCGGCGTGCTCGTCGGCCTGGCCGCCGTCGTGGTCGTGGGCATCATCGACGACGTGCGCAACCTCGGCCCGGGTACGAAGTTCCTAGGACAGCTGCTGGCCTCCTGCATCATCGCCGCGACGGGCACCATCTTGCACACGTTCCAGATTCCAGGCTCCTCGGCCGTCATCGATTTCGGCTTTTGGGCCTATCCCATCACGGTCATATACCTCGTCTGCTTTATCAACATCATCAACCTCATCGACGGCCTTGATGGCCTTGCCGCGGGCATTACCGGCATGGCGGCCATCACGCTCTTCATCATGTTCATGACCTTGCACCAGACGGAGGCGGCGCTGCTCGCCGCCATCACCGCCGCCATCGCCGGTGCGTTTCTCGTCTACAATTTCTACCCGGCGAGCATCTTCATGGGTGATTCGGGTTCGATGCTGCTCGGGTTGCTGCTGGGGTCCGTCTCGCTCGTGGGCACCACGCGCCTGCTCTCGATCACGTTGCTCATCGTCCCCATCATTGTGGCGCTCATTCCCATCATCGACACGGCTGCCGCCATCGTGCGCCGTCTGCGCAAGCACGAGTCCATCGCCACGCCCGACGCCGGGCACATCCACCATCGCCTGCTCCTGCGCGGCTACTCGCAACGCAAGGCGGTCCTACTCATCTACTTGTGGACAGCCTTCCTCTGCGTCGGGACCCTTCTCATGTGGACGCTCGGGGGTGCGGCAAAGATGGTGATCTTCACGCTCTTGCTCGTCGCCTCGGCGGTCATCGTGTACAAGATCGGGCTCTTCGATCCCGTACGCCAGCGTCATGGGCGCAGCGGCGTCATCTATGACACCAATGGCATCGATCCCGACCACGAGTCTGGCAATGACGAGCGCCACGGAGCATAGCGGCGCACCCGACCTGCGCGAGCAACTGAAGGGCGTGCCCGAAAGCCCCGGTTGCTATCTGTGGAAGAATGCCGCAGGAGAGATTCTCTACGTGGGCAAGGCAGTCGACCTCCACGCCCGCATGATGCAGTATGTCTCAGGACAGGACGAGCGTCTCAAGATTCCGTTCATGATGGAGCAGGTTGCCTCCTTCGATTACATCGTGGTGAACAACGAGACCGAATCGCTCGTTCTCGAGAAGAACCTCATCCAACAGTACAATCCGCCCTTCAACGTCGACTATCGCGATAACAAGAGCTATCCCTTCATCGCCATTACCAAAAGCGCCGCCTATCCCGCCATCAAGTTCACGCGGGAGAAGCACAGGAGCGGCACGCGCTACTTCGGGCCCTACACCGATGCGCGCGCCGCGCGCGAGACCATCGACACCGTGCGACGCATCGTGCCCATCTGCGCCGTGTCCTGCGAACAGTACCGCAAGATGACGCGCATGATCGAGGCGGGCAGATGGCCCACGGCAGATGACAAGGCGTGTTTCGCCTACCACATCGGCAAGGGCACCGGTCCATGCTGCGCGGCCATCACACCCGAGGAATACGCGCCGCTCGTCGCTCGTGTCGAGCGCTTTCTCGCCGGCGAGCGCGACGAGTTCGTGGGCGAGCTCGAGGCCGAGATGAAGGAGGCGGCGGCCGAGCTCGACTTCGAGCACGCGGCCCGCGCGCGCGACCGCCTCGAGGCCATCAAGGCGCTGCAGGAAAAGCAGAAGGCGGTGCTCTCGCGACCGCTCAACATCGATGTTATCGGCTTCTTCCGCGAAGAGACCATCGCCGCGGCCCATGTCTTCGTTGTGCGCAACGGGCGCATCATCATCAGCAATGACTTCGTTCTCGACAAGGGCCTCAACGTGCCCGCGGCGGACCTCGTGGGCCAGTTCCTCTCCAAGTACTATGACCAGACGAGCGAGTTACCGCACGAGGTGGTCATCGCCGAGCACCTGCCAGAGGAGACGACGCGCCCCCTCGAGCAGTGGCTCACCGAGCGCCTTGCGAGCCCACATGGCGCCAAGGTGCACGTGGTCGTGCCCGAGCGCGGTGAGCGCAGCCAGCTACTCGACCTCGCTGCGCTCAACGCCAAGCATGCGCTCATGCGCCACAAGATGCGTACCCGTTACGACGAGGAGCGCATCGACCTCGCGTTGCTGCAGCTCGAAAGCGCGCTCGCGCTGCCCGAGCCGCCCAGGCGCATCGAGTGCTTCGACATCTCGACCATCCACGGCAACTACTCCGTCGCGTCGATGGTCGTCTTCACGGGCGGCAAGCCCGACAAGTCGCAGTACCGACGCTTCAAGATTCGCAAGGAATACGGGGAGGCAAACGACTTCGCGATGATGAGCGAGGTGTTGCGCCGCCGCTACGCGCCCGAGCGCATGGAAGACGAGCGTTTTGGCAGCCGCCCCGACCTGCTCATCCTTGATGGCGGCAAGCCGCAGCTCACCGCCGCCATCAACGAGCTTTCCGAACTCGGTCTCGACATCCCGATGGCGGGTCTGGCCAAGAAGGACGAGGAGCTCTACGTGCCCTGGGACGACACCGGTCCCGTCGTGTTGCCCAGCGGCAGTCCCTCGTTGTACCTCGTCAAGCACGTACGCGACGAGGCCCACCGCTTCGCCATCACCTTCCATCGCGAGTTGCGCGACAAGGGCATGGTTGCCTCCATCCTCGATGATGTTCCCGGTCTGGGTCCCAAGCGCCGCAAGCAGCTCCTCAAGCACTTCGGTAGCGTCAAGCGCATGCGCGAAGCCTCCCTCGAGGAGATCGAGGCTGTGCCGGGCATACCCAAGCAAGTCGCCGAAGACCTCTACGCCGTCATCCTCGACTTCGATGCCGGATGAGACAGATGTACCTGTCCAATGTGTCTCATCCGGCGCCTCATCACGCACTCGCGGTATACTGTGAGTTCCTGCAATTTTGATAAGGGGGAGTCCCATGGCTCAGCAAGATGCCGTCGAAGAGCTCGATCCGCCATCGCTCGGTCCCGACCTCATCGTCATCACGGGCATGTCCGGCGCGGGGCGCACGGAAGCCATGCATACCTTCGAGGACCTCGGCTACTTTTGCATCGACAATCTGCCACCCTCGCTACTCCTCAATCTCGTGAGCCTCGCCGGGCTCAATGTCGGCTCGTCACGCAAGCTCGCCGTCGTGTGCGACTTGCGCGCCCAGGAATTCTTCCCGGAACTCACCCGTGAGCTCGGCAAGCTCGACGAGATGGGCATCACCACCAAGGTGCTCTTCCTCGATTCGACTGACGAGCAGCTGCTGAACCGCTACAAGGCCACGCGTCGACGTCATCCGCTGTGCGAAGGCGACATGTCGGTGCTCGATGGCATCCGCAAGGAGCGCGATTTGCTGGACGAGGCGCGCAAGCAGGCCGATTACGTGCTCGATACGAGTGTCACGCGACCGCAGGACACGCGTGCAAAGATACGGGCGCTCTTCGCCTCCGAAAACGACATCGACGAGATGCGCATCTCGGTTTACTCCTTTGGCTTCAAGCACGGTGCTCCCATCGATGCCGACATCGTCATAGACGTGCGGTTCCTTCCCAATCCCTACTATGACAAGGAGCTGCGCACCAAGACGGGTCTGGATCGCGAGGTTTCCGAATTCGTGCTCGGACAGCCCGAGACCAAGCGCTTCCTCGAGCGTTGGTACGCGCTTCTCGACGAGATCATTCCCGGTTACATCAAGGAGGGCAAGCAGTACCTCACCATCGGCGTGGGCTGCACGGGTGGCCAGCATCGCAGCGTCGCGCTCGCGACCGTGACCGGCCAGCATCTCTCCCAGGCGGGCTACCACGTGAACACCACCCATCGTGACCTGGCGCTTGCCGAGGTCAACTAGGAGGCTTCCATGAATCGGACGAATGCTGTTGTCATAGGCGGCGGAACGGGCGCGCCTGCTTCCATCCGCACGTTGCTCGACATGGGATGTGGCGTCTCCTCGGTCGTCGCCATGGTCGACGACGGTGGCTCGACGGGCATCCTGCGCGAGCGTGGCGGCGTCATCCCTCCCGGCGACATCCGCAAGTGCATCAGCGCCATGTCGGCAAACTACGAGGGCATCCTCGCGCGGGCCTTCCGTCACCGATTCGACTACCTCGACAATCACTCGCTCGGCAATCTCATTCTCACGGCCATCGCCGACGAGACCAATTCGTTTCCCGACGCCATTCGCGTGTGCGAGGGGCTCATCGACGCGCGCGGCCATGTCTATCCCTCCACGCTTCATGACGTGAGCCTGTATGGCATGACCAACGAGGGGCAGGAGCTCGAGGGGCAGGCCATCATCAGCGATGCGGATTGCAGCATGCGCTACGTCTCGCTTCATCCTGCCGATGCACAGGCCTATCCCGCGGCGTTGCGCGTCATTCGCGAGGCGAACTTCATCGTGCTCGGGCCGGGGTCGCTTTTCACCTCGATCATTCCCAACCTGCTGGTCCCCGGTGTCGTCGAGGCGATTCGCGAGGCGCATGACCGCGAGAACGACCCCGCCTGCACGCTCTTCGTCTGCTCGTTGGCCGACATGCAGGGCGAGACCTGGGGCATGAACTGCTATGACTACGTCGACGCCCTCACGCGGCATGGCATGCGCGGCCTGCTCGACATCGCGCTCATTCACCGCAACGCCAAGACGAGCCCGATGGCAAGCGGCGTCTTCCCCGCGCTCACGGACTATTCCGATGCGCGTTGGTACACGAAGGGGCGCAGGACTGGTAAGCTCGCCCACGTCGAGGCGACTGACGAGCTCGTGGAGCAGGTCAAGGAGCTTGGCGTGCAGCCCATGGTGCGCGACCTCGTCGACCCCGAGCGTCCCACCTGGCACGACCGCGAAAAGCTCGCCAGGGCATTCCAGGAGGTGCTGGCGGCGTGTCATTCACGGCAGAGGTGAAAGACGAGCTGTCACGCATCGAGCCGACATGCTCCCGGTGCGACCGCGCCGAGCTCTCGGCGCTCATTCGCATCGAGGGCACGCTCTCCATCAGCGGCGAAGGCCCGCGCCTCGAGCTCGCGACCGAGACGGCGAGCGTTGCCCGCACCGCCATACGCCTGCTCCACAGCGTCTACGAGCTGGCCACGAACCTCACCGTGCGTCGCAGCATCCTGCACAAGACGCATAACTACCTCATCACCGTGCCACCGCAAATTGGGCTCACGGACGCATTGCATGACATGGGCATCCTGGGCAAGGAAGGCTTCGAGGGGGGTATTCGCCCCGAACTCGTGAGGGATGCTTGCTGCGCGGGCGCCTATCTGCGCGGTGCCTTCCTGGGCGGCGGCTACATCGCCGATCCCCGCGGCGCGTTTCACTTCGAACTCGCCGGCCCGTCCGAAGAGCTCATCGCGGCTTGCCTGGAACTCATGCGCGAGCATGGCATGCGGGCTCGCTACATACGTCGCCACAACATGTACGCGATCTACATCAAGGGCATCGAGCAGATCACCGCTTTTCTCGCGTTCGTGGGTGCGCATCAAAGCGCGTTGGCCATCGAGAACGCGCGTGTCATCAAGTCGGTGCGTAACGATACGAACCGCCGCGTGAACGCCGAGATCGCCAACCAGCTCAAGACGACGAGGGCATCGATGCAGCAGATCGAATGCATACGCCGGCTAGTCGGGCAGAAGGGCATCGAGGCGATTCCCGAATCGCTGCGCGAGGTCGCCCTGTTGCGTCTCAAGCACCCCGATGCCTCGGTGAAGGAGCTTGGCGAACTGGCCGACCCACCACTATCGAAGAGCGCGGTGTACCATCGCATGCGCCGCATCGCGGCGATGATTGACGGGAACGATGGCTAGCGCTCCCGTATAATGGCCAAAACGCATCGAGCACGTGAGGAAGGGCGCATCATGGGAGAGGCACTGGAAAAGGCAAGGAGGGCGCGTGTCGCGGCACGCGAGCTGGCGCAGACGAGTTCCCAGCAGCGTCGGGACGCGCTCGGCAGGATGGCAGACGCGCTTGTCGCGCGTGCATCGGAGATTCTCGCGGCGAATGAGGCCGACATGGACGCCGCTCGCGATAAGGGCACGCCGGGACCACTGCTCGACCGCCTCATGCTCTCACGCGAGCGTATCGACGGGATTGCCGACGGGTTGCGGCAGGTTGCCGCCCAGCCCGAGGTCCTCGGCGAGGTCCTGGAGGGAAGCGAGCTCTACAACGGGCTGCGCATGATCAAGTACCGCGTGCCGCTCGGCGTCGTCGCGATGATCTACGAGGCACGTCCCAACGTCACCGCCGACGCCGCGGGCCTGTGCATCAAGACGGGCAACGCCTGCATCCTGCGCGGCGGCAGCCTCGCACAGCGTTCGTGCCTGTCCATCTCGCACGTTCTCTCCCAGGCGGCATCCGAGGCCGGTTTGCCCGCCGACTGCATCCAGAGCATTGAGGATCCCGAGCGTGCGGCGACCGACGAGCTCATGAACCTTCCCGGTCTTGTCGACGTTCTCATTCCGCGTGGGGGCGCCGGTCTCATCCAGCATTGCGTGCGTAACGCGACCGTTCCGGTCATCGAGACGGGAACGGGCAATTGCCATGTCTACATCCACGCGCAGGCCGATCCCGCCTATGTCGAGCCCATCATCATGAACGCGAAGACGCAGCGTCCTGGCGTCTGCAACGCCTGCGAGAGCCTGCTCGTCGACGAGGAGGTCGCCGAAACCTTTCTCCCGACGTTGCTCATGGCGCTCGCCCGCGCGGGCGTGACCATCCACGCCGATGCGCCCACATCTGCCATTGCCGCCGCGCATGGCATCGAGACCGTCGCGGCGACCGAGGAGGATTGGGGCACCGAGTACCTCGACATGGAGATTAGCGTCAAGTGCGTGACGGGAATCGACGAGGCGATTGCCCATGTCAATGCCTATGGAACGGGACATTCCGAGTGCATCATCTCCCAAGACGTGAGCGCCGTCGACTGTTTCCAGCGCGAGGTCGATGCCGCCGTCGTCTATGCGAACGCTTCGACGCGTTTCACTGATGGGGGCGAGTTTGGTCTCGGGGCCGAGATAGGCATAAGCACCCAGAAGCTCCATGCGCGTGGCCCCATGGGGGCAGTGGCCCTCACGTCGGTCAAGTATCTCGTGAGCGGTGAGGGACAGGTTCGAGGCTAGAACGTGCACGAACGCATTGGCATCATGGGCGGGACCTTCGATCCCGTGCACAACGGGCATCTTGCCATCGCGCGTAGCGTGGCCGATCAGCTCGGGCTCGATTGCGTGCTCTTCATTCCCGCGGGTAATCCCAACTTCAAGCAGGACCAGAAGCTCGCTTCCGCGGCTGATCGCGTTCGCATGGTCGAGCTTGCCATCGCGAACGAGCCGGACTTCGAGCTTGACTTGCGCGAGGTCGAGAGACCGGGCGTCACCTACACGGCCGACACGCTCGAAGAACTGGTGCGATGCCATGAGGATGCGCGGCTCTTCTTCATCATGGGAACCGATTCTGCGATCACGCTGCCGGGATGGAAGCGAGCGGAGGACGTCGCGCGCCTGTGCACGGTGGTCGTCGCCCATCGCCCCGGGCAGTCGACGCAACGAGTGCGCGATGCCCTGGCGGCAAATCCGGTTGCCTTCGATGTCATGTACCTCGACGTGCCGCAGGTCGACGTTTCCTCGACACAGGTGCGCGAGCGTATTGCGCTGGGGCAGGGCGTAGATGGCATGCTCCCTGCCTCCGTCGAGGCGTATGTCGCGCAGGCGGGGCTATACCAAGATGCGTGACGCGAAATGAAAGGTCGGGGTGATGAGACAGTTGCTCAGGGACGTTGTCTCATTTGAAAATGAGACGAC
>UQUH01000067.1 GCA_900544245.1 uncultured Coriobacteriaceae bacterium
GCATCGAAAGCGGAGAAGCACGGCTTGCGAGCGGACGGGCTTCCTACGAAAGCGGTCTCGCCGAGTACGAGAGCGGTCGGGCCGAATACGAGAGCGAACGTGCACAAGCCCTCCGCGAGCTCGCGGATGCCGAGACGCAGCTCGACGAGGCCCAGGCCGACATCGATGCGATCGAGCTTCCCGATTTCTACGTGCTCGACCGTAGCAAGAACGTGGGCGCGGCCGGTCACGAGGCCGATGCGAGCCGCATTGACCAGATCGCCCGTGTCTTTCCACTCATCTTCTTCCTCGTCGCCGCACTCGTCTCGCTTACCACGATGACGCGCATGGTCGATGAGGAGCGCATGCTCATCGGCACGTACAAGGCACTCGGCTATGGGAACGCCCGCATCTGCTCCAAGTACCTCATCTACGCGCTCATCGCCAGCGGCGTGGGAAGCGTCATCGGCATACTCGTGCTCTCGCAGTTCCTGCCGCAGGTCATCATGCAGTCCTACGCCATCATCTATGCGCTGCCCGTTTCCGTATCGCCCGTTGACGTGCCCATCGCCCTCGTCGCCTTTGGCCTGAGCGTGGGCATCACCCTGTTCGCGACCCTGTTCGCGGCACTCTCCTCGCTGCGGGAACGCCCCGCCTTGCTCATGCTGCCGCGTGCCCCCAAGCCTGGCAAGCGCATTCTGCTCGAGCGCATCGGGCCGCTCTGGCGACGACTATCGTTTTCGGGCAAGGTGACGGCGCGCAACCTCTTCCGCTACAAGCGCCGCTTCTTCATGGCGATCATCGGCATCGCAGGTTGCACGGCACTGCTGCTCACGGGTCTGGGCCTGCGAGATGGCATCAACGACATCATCGAGAAGCAGTTCGGGGAGATACAGCATTTCAACCTCGAGGTGCAGGCAAGCGACGAGCAGAGTCCCGGAGACGCGCGCGTCGTCGAGGACATCCTGGCGAGCTCCGACATCGTGACGGAGACAACGCACGTGGGCGGCGAAAACGCCATCATCTCGCGCGTGGGAGCCGACAAGGACATACGCGCCACGATCACCGTGCCAAGCGACCTTGCCGTCTTCGGGGACTTCTACACCTTGCGCGAGCGTGTCGGACATGAGCCGCTCGTCCTCGATGACGCTGGCGCCGTCATCACCGAAAAGCTCGCGAGCGAACTGGGCGTCGGGGTCGGAGACTCCATCGAGATATACGACCAGAGCATGGTCGGCGAGCGCGATGGGGCGGCGCACGAGGTCGTCGTCTCGGGTATCACCGAATACTACACCGGCCAGGGCGTGTTCATGTCACCTGAGGCCTACGAGGCCGCCATGGGAGAGCCTGCCGCCTTCACCAAGATCATCTGCAAGGCCGAAGCCCCGCTCGAGGAGCGAACGGCGCTTTCGAACGAGCTTCTCGACGTCGCCGGAGTCGAGGTCGTGAGCTTCTACGACGAGGTCATCGAGACGTATCGCACGATGCTCAGGACCGTCAACGCGGTCGTGTGGGTTCTCATCATCGCGGCTGCGTTGCTCGCGTTCGTGGTGCTCTACAACCTCACGAACATAAACATCACCGAGCGCACGCGCGAGATCGCGACGCTCAAGGTGCTCGGATTCACACCGCGCGAGACCAATGGCTACATATTCCGCGAGACGATACTGCTGACCATAATCGGCGCGCTCGTCGGTTGCGTGCTCGGCATCGGAATGGAGAGCTTCGTCGTGGTGACGGCCGAGGTCGACGAGATGATGTTCGGACGTGACATCCACCTCGTGAGCTTCGCGATCGCCTTCGTGCTCACGATCGCGTTCTCGTTCGTCGTCTCGCTCGCCATGCGCCCCAAGATCAGGGCAATCAACATGGTCGAGAGCCTCAAGTCAGTCGATTAGAAGGCCGCGCATGCAGGCGGATCACATCGGAATCTGGCGCACGACACGCTGGTAACGCGTGGCGCGGGCGGCGCCGACTTTCTCGATCGAATGCTCCTTCTGCATCTTCTGCAGGATGCGCTCGAGGGTCTTCTGGCTCATCATGGGGTTGGCCTCGAGGATCTCGATCTTGCTCACCGGCTCCTCGATGGACTGGAAGTACTGCCTGATGGTCTTCTCGTTGCTGCCGCGCACGCTCAGCGCCGAGGTGCGCTCGGTGAGCTCGCCGTAGCATTTGAGGATGACGCCGAGCATGTACTCGACGAAGGGCGTGTAGTCATTGTCACCGGTCTCCCAGCCCTCGGCACTCGCCTTCATGGTGCCGAAGTACTCGTCCTGGGTCGCCTCGAGCTCCGAGTCGATGGAGACATAACGACCGACGGTGAAGTCGATCTTGTCGAACATCAGGGATGCGAGCAGGCGCGACATGCGGCCCGTGCCGTCATCGAAGGGGTATATGCAGATGAAGTCGAGCAGGAAGATGATGCTCGCGAGCAGTGGACTGTAGACCTTGTCGCGCAGGGCGTTGTTGTAGGCGTTGCAGAGCTCGCGCATCATGGCGGGAACATCGGGGGCGCTCACGAGATCGGTGCGAATGCCGTGGTACTTGACCGGCCCATCCGACGGCATGAAGCTCGTCTGGCCGTACGAGGCCGCACGCGCGCGGTCGCCGCCGCGCCACTTTCCGACGCTCTTGACGTCGTCAGCGTAGCGGAACAGGTCGCTATGCAGCTGGAGTATGATGGCCGGCGAGATGCGCAGGGTCGAGTAGCTGTTATCGATCGTCTCGAGGACGGAGCGGTAGCCGAGCACGGCCTTGTCCGCATCCGAGTTCGCCCTCTCCTTGCCGTCGAGGAGCTCGCGCAGGTGCTTTTCGGTGACCTTAATGCCCTCGAGGCGGCACGAGGCACCCGCGTCGCGCGTCTTGGCGATCTCGTTGAGCTTCTCGAGCGTGTCGTGACCCGTGACCGATGCGATGGGAAGGATGCCCTTGCCCTCGTGGATTTGGGTCAGAGTCGCGACGATGCCGGGCGTGAAGAGCTTCTGCAATGTGGAGTCATAATCTAGATCGCGCATATCATCAGGCCGTTTCCCTCGAATGACGGACAAATTCGTAAAAACTGACCAGATTATATAGCGCGGACGCATTTTGGACAAATGGACATTTTCTCGCATACCCTACTAGCTCGACTGTCGCGTCCGAGTACAATGGGCAGCATTACGATTTTGAGTTTACGCAAGGGAGATCGTGGTGGAACCAACTGGAGACAAGGTGGCGCGTTCCGATGCGCGTTCGATTGATTCCGGAGCCGACATTGCCCCGATGTCCGGTCAGGATGCGGGCGAAAGGGACTTCTTCGACCCCGAGGAGTACCTCGGGAGCTTTTCCGCGCTCAGGGACAGCATGGCGCAGGGGCGTGACCTCAAGAAGAAGCGCAAGGCGCTCGACGAATACAAGAAGACGCTCGACACGCTCAGGAAGGCATACGAGGATCGCGTGAACATAGCGCGCAACTACGACGCCATGATCACCGACCAGGAGCACATCATCGCGGCGACGAACGCGGACATCAAGCGCGCGACGCGCGCCCGCGAGGATATCGAGAGAAGGATCGCCGATGCCAACGAGGAGCTTGCCGAGCTCAAACGCAGACAGGCCAGGGAGCGCAAGCCCCTCGAGGAGGAGCTCGACTACCGAAACGCGGAGCTCGCCTCCGTCAAGGACGAGCTCAAGCAGGTGAAGGCCCAGCGCGATTCGCTCGACCTCTTCGACGGCGATTCGCCTGCGGCGGCCCGCACCGAGGCCGTCCACGATGCGGTGGTCGATAAGGTCAACGACAAGCTCGAAGGCGCCAAAGCGGCGCAGCGCAGCGCCCAGAAGGCACTTGACGCGCGCGAGAAGGAGGAACGCTCCCGCCAGAAGCGCGCCCTCGAGGGAATCAAGCATCTCAACGGCGAAAAGGACAAGGCCGACAAGCGCATCGAGGAGCTCGAGAGGCATCTCGCAAGCGCACGCGAGCGCGTGGCGTTTTGCGAGCATGTCATCGCGCATCCCGAGGAGACGCGCACCATGGCCGCGCGCATCGCCGAAAACGAGCAGACGGCCGCCACGATGGAGTCGCAGATCGGTGCGCTCGAGTCCCGGCACGCCGTGAGCAAGGCGGCATCGGGCAAGGCGCGTGCCGTTGTCATCGTCGCTGCGGTGGCCTTTCTCGTGTTCATCATCTTCCTCGTCGTCATTTCGAATCGTTAGGAGCAAACCATGGCCTACCTACCCGTCGCTCAGGACACCCCCTGGCAAAAATCAGATGAGATCGACCTGTCCAGGAGCGCGGTGCTCGTCGTCGACGTCCTCGGCGGATCGAACGAAGTGCTGCCGGTCCTCGCGGACATGGTCGCCAACAGCGTCGCGATCGTGGAGGCGGCGCGCGCTGCGGGCGTACCGGTCATCTTTGCCGATGACGCCCACGTTCCGGGACTTGACCGCGAACTCGAGCTCTGGGGTGACCATGGCATAGCCGGCACCGAGGATGCGAAGCCCGCGGCCGCCTTCGAGGTGGGCGAGGGCGATTACGTCATCCCCAAGCGCCGCTACGACGCGTTCTTCCAGACCGATCTGGACCTGACGTTACGAGAGCTCGGCGTCGACACGCTCATCGTCGTGGGCGCCGATACCAACATATGCGTGCTCCAGACACTTGCGGGGGCGTACTTCCGCGCCTACAAGACGATCGTCGCGGCCGATGCCACGGCCACGTTCCTCATCGGCACGCAGGAATACGGTCTCGAGTACTTCTCGCGCTGCTACGACTCGCGCGTGGTCGACACGGCGCGCGTGCTCTCGTACCTCGCCGCGTAAGTGGAGGAGTTCGACGTGCGGGGTCAGGGCGTGCTTCCGATCATCGGCATCGTGCCCACGCAGATGCCCGAAGACCATATCTTCCGCGTGAACGACCACTACATCAACTCCATCGTGCTCTCGGGTGGCGTGCCGCTCATCTTTCCGCTCTCGCAGGACCGCCGCGTCTTCGAGCGATTGCTGCCCATCGTCGACGGATTCGTGCTCACGGGCGGTCAGGACGTCGACCCGGAGCGCTATGGTGTGTCACCTGGCGCGGATGCCTATGACAAGCTCGGCGAGATAACGCCCCTGCGCGATGCGGTCGAGAGCCTCATCCTGGACTTCGCGCATCGATTCGACGTTCCCACGCTCGGCATCTGCCGTGGCATGCAGACGATGAACGTGCATTACGGCGGCACGCTCTACATGGACCTTCCCGCGCAGTTCGATGGCGTCGACAGTCTGACGCGCAAGCCCATCGCCCATTGGCAGACCGACGAGCCGACCGAGGCGGCCCATTACATCGACGTGAAGCGCGGGTCACGACTGCATGACATCCTGGGCGCCGATTCGTCGGCGGCGAATTCCTTTCATCATCAGGGCGTGCGCGTGGTTGCCGACGGGTTCGTGCCCGTCGCCTACGCTTCTGATGGGCTCATCGAGGCAATCGAGGCGCGCAACAAGACGTTCATGCTCGGCGTACAGTGGCACCCCGAGTTCTTCCTCGGCGAAAAGCACATGGGAAACCTCTTCAACGCGCTCGTGGAGGAGGCGTCGACCGCGCGTTCGAGCGGTCGCCTGGATGCGAGCGTCGAACGGGTTTTCTTTGGCTAGGGTCTAGATTTCGTGCTTGTCGTAGGCGACGAGGGCGTCTATGACCTCAGGCCTCAGGCGCCAGACGTAATCACCCATGTGTCCGGCATCCGCGTTCGCGTTGCGTCCGACAAACAGGATCGGCCACCACGAGCCCTTGAAGTTGCCTCGCCCCGTCTTGCGCGCGACGTTGCGTGCGTAGGTGCGTAGCAGGCTGCTGTAGTATTCGCGATCGTGCAAGAACCGATCGGCGAGCTTGTTGGGAGTGCTTTCGTCGCCGCTTTCATGGATGTACTTGAGCACCATGAGAACCTCGGGCGTGGTGAGTTCCTCGTCCTGCAAAATCGTAACCCATTGGTGGATGCTCATGTCCGGGTCGTAATCATGCAGGTCGGGCCACCAGGAGGAGTCGTCGGCGGCCTTGTAGGAGCGTGCCGCGATTTCGTAGAAGGGCTCGTCGCACACGGCGCTGACCTCCTTGAGGAGGCGCATGTAGCGTGCGCCGCGCATCATGATGGGCGTGTTGATGCCAAACTGGGCGTGCAGGTACTCGCGGCTCTTCTCGCCGAACGGAAGGAAGGCGTTGGGACGCATCCAGTACAACGTGCGCGTGAGACGGGCCTTGGTGATGCCCTCCTGCTTGTGCACGATGTCGAAGAGCTCGCAGAAGCGATCGTGCGTCTCCTCGGCATGGTTCGGTTGGTCGGCGAGCTCGAGGGCGACCTCGAAGAGATGCCAGCAGTCGTCGACGCCCTGGTCGGAGTCGTCGAAGTACTGCCAGTGCTCCTGGTTGGAGCAGGGAATGCCGACGAAGTCGCGGGGAAGCGGTGCGTCGACGCCGAAGCGCTGCATGATGGTCTCGATTGCGCTGATACGGTCGATTTCGATCATGGAGCGGTTGAATGCGGTGAAGAAGGTGAACGGGTCGATGTTGGCGCGTTCGTCGTCGCCGGTTATCTCGGCGAACACGCTCAGGACCTCGCCTCGGTTGTACTTGCGCGCGAGCAGCGCGTCCGCGATCGCCTCGTATGCGGGAATCCAGGTGAAAACTTCTTGTGACACGGTTCACGTCCTTTGCAATGCCAAGCGATGGTAAAATCTAAACATAAATTTTATCTCGAACCTGGGTATGCGCATAGGAGCAATTACCTGGCTGGTATGAAGTGGCAGCCTCGACGAACAAATGGCTTCACGACGATGAATGCGGAGGAAGATCATGGACATGTCGACTTTCAAGACCATGCAAGAAGCCGCGGCCGCCATCGGCTCGGCCACGAAGTATATCGGTGCGGCCAATCTCGAGCTCGGCAAGGTCGCGCTTCCCGCCGTGAGGTCCGCGGTGGGCAATGTTCCCAAAGCGGTCGAGAAGACCCTTGACCAGGCACGTCATGGCCAGAGTGCCGACGAGCGCAAGCATGCTGCCGTCACGCTCGGCGTTGGCGTCATCGCCGTGGTCGGCCTTACCGTCGCGACTGTCGCGCACTTTTCGCACAAGATTCACAAATCGCGCATGCTGCGCGCCCAAAAACGCCAGGTTGCCGCCGCGCTTGCCCGCGAGAAGCAAATCGACGAGACGATCGCCTCGGCGGTCGCCCTTCGCCCCGCTCCTTCGCTCGAGCATGACGTGTCCGGCGACGGTCTTTCCTTCGCGAAGGAGCCCGGCTGCTTCGCGATTCTCACGTACGAGCCCGATGTCGCCGCCGATGATCCGTCGGCCTATCGTGATGTCTACGTGGGCGCCTCCGCATCCATGCTCGAGGGCGTCCGCAAGCAGCTCGACGGCAAGGGCAATCTGTACGTGCATGCGGACATGAGCTACGGGCGCCCCGTCTACGTCGCCTTCTTCCCGTGCGACGAGTCAGAGCTGCTCGATGAGCGCGCCCGTCTCGTCAAGGCACTCGGTGCCGATGATTCGTACAACATGGTCGCCTCGGCAACCGAGCTCGATTAGGAGGGCGTAACGGCATGTCACAGGCTACGCGCGAGTCCGAGGGCCTCACATTGCTCGGCAACCAGCGCACCCAGTACGCACAGGATTACGATTCCAGCCTGCTCGAGACCTTCGAGAACAAGCATCCCGAGCATGACTACATGGTCACGTTTCGTTGCCCGGAGTTCACCACCTTGTGTCCCATCACGGGCCAACCCGATTTTGCCACGCTCTACATTAATTACGTGCCCGACAAGCGCATGGTCGAGAGCAAGAGCCTCAAGCTCTACCTCTTCTCCTTCCGCAACCACGGCGACTTTCACGAAGACGTCGTGAACGTGATCATGCGCGACCTCGTCGAGCTCATGGATCCCAAGTACATCGAGGTGCGCGGTATGTTCTACCCACGTGGCGGCATCTCCATCTATCCGTTCGCCAATTGGGCGCGTCCGGGTGCGGGCTACGAGCAGATTGCCGCCGAGCGCATGTTCGCCCAGCTCTCGGATTTAGACTCGGGAGATGGGGCGCGCGGATAGCGCCTCTCGCCTCGACGGTCGCTCCCCGACAGCCCGCTTCGCGGTCCTTACGGCTCGCTCCCTT
>UQUH01000068.1 GCA_900544245.1 uncultured Coriobacteriaceae bacterium
GTCAGTGACGATTTCGTCGGCACGCACGATGAAGCGCGATGCGGCCTGCACCGCCTGCGGCCCGCAAATCTCGACGAGGAGCTGTGCGTTATTCCAGCAATCGCACAGTTCGCCGAGCTTGTCCTGCACGGCTTTGGCGCGCACGTTGGTGCTGCCGGCATTGTCGGGCAGGCAATCTGCGAGCTCGCGCGTCACGTAGCGCAGCGCCTTGGCCCGCTTGCGCACATCATGCACGGCTTCCTGGTCGTCATAGTCGACGCGTGCCATCTCCACCTCGTACGCCGCGCGCATCTCGTTCACGCGCCCGACGAGCTCGTCGGGCTCGATGCCACACTGCCAGACAGCTCGACGCCACGGCAACTCCCTGACGCGCTTGACGACGCGCCTGAGCGAGCGCTGCGTTGCCTCGGAGCCAAACTGCTCGATGAACGCCTCGCGCTCCTCCGAGCACTCCGCACGGACCATGCCGGCCTCGTCCGTTTGCGAATCGAGCGCGGCAAGCAGCATGTCGAGCTCGCGCAGCCGCGACGTGGGGTCTTGCAGCTTCTTGATAGCGCGCATCTCCCCCTTGAGGATCCCGCGCTTGCAATACGGGCGCAGGAAACCCAGCAACGAGCGCATCACGCGCAACGAGATGCGGTATTGATGAAGCGACTCGGGGTCATCGGGGTTTTCGAGCAGCTCCGCACCGCAACGCTCGATACGCTTGGCCGCATCGGAGATCCCGTCCTCCACGTCAACGAAAGTCTGCCAGTTCTCGGCACGCGGGCCCTGCACGAACCACTCCAGTCGAGCGCCGGCAAGCGTCGCGACACCCCCGGCCTCGAACGCAAATGCTGCCATCGCTCCCGGTTTCATGGGCTGCACCATGCCATCAAGCCGTCCGCATAGCTCCTCCATGAACGGATTGTGCCCCACGGCGATGACGCATCCCGACTCCTCGACGAGTTCGGCCTCGAAGCGCTCGGCATCCTGGGTGTAGAGCGACTCCTTGACCTCGATGCCATCGATGCCGAGCACGCGCGCGACGACCTCGGCCGTCTGCAATGCGCGCAGGGCCGGGCTACTCCAGACCTTCAGATCCGCGGCGGAAACATCCTCCACCAACCGCAACGTCACGGGAAAGCGCGCCTCGACGCTACGGCGACCCGCGCGCGTGAGCTGACGATCCCTGTCGGCGAGCTCGAGAGAGCGCGTCTGCGTCTTGGCATGTCGTACGAGCACCAGCTTGGAAACCATGCAATCCCCTCCCCGTGACTGGCGCCAGCTACAACGCCTCGGGATCCTCGCGTTTCAAGATGAAGTGATAGATGATGAGCACGACGCCCTCGACAGCCGCGGCGATGAGCGCGATGACGATCACCATGTGCGCGTAGAGATATATGCGCGCCAACGCGGACCCGGTGATGACGAGAACCGCCCCGATGACGACGGCGAGCGGAATATAGCTCTTGCCCTTTCCCGGATCGCAGGAGACGGCATACCCTGCCAGGGCGAAGACCACGGCGAGCAACCCGGAGAACCAGGTAATCGACGCGATGATCGTCCCGATTTCCTGCACCTGCATGAGCAAGCTGAATCCGCATGCCGAACCGCCGACGCCCGCAACGATCACCGAGATGATGCGCGTGAGAATCTGCCTGGCCGAAAGTCGATACTCGTTATCCATAGCGCGTATGGTACCAGCTTACAGCGTGAACTGCATGCCATCTTCGGCGACGATGACACGCCCGTCGAAGCGCTCTGCGAACCGGTACATCTCGTCGATCTCGTTCACGCCCGCCTCGCTCATATGCGGTGCGAGATGCGTGAGGTAGACGTGACCGGCATCGAGTATGTCGATGCCTTCGTGCACGGTCTGTCGCACGTCGTGATGGGAGCGCGCCGTGCCGTGGTTTTCCCAGAAGGTCGAATCCATGACGAGGTTGTCCACGCCTTTGAGGATATCGATGACCTCGGGTTTGAGATCGCTCGTATCGGGAGCGTAGAAGGTGCGGCGACCCTGCGGCGTAGTGATGAGGTAACCGTAGGTTCCGGGTGCGTGCTTGAGCGGCAGTGCCTGGATTTCGAGGCCGTCGACCTCGCGCGTGTCATAGGGCCCCATGACGTCCAGGGCAAAGCAGTCGTCCATGTAGGCATATTCCTTGAGCGTCTCGGCGATCGCGTAATCGCTCGCATGGAAGGGCAGGACGTCCATGAGGTACAGACGGATGAAGTACTCGAATTCGCCCAGGCCGCCCATGTGGTCGTAATGGGCGTGGGTGAGGAAGAAGTCGTCGATGACGTCGATGCCCTCGCGGTTGAGCTGATGGCGAATGTCGGGAGGAGCGTCGATGATGGTCGTTCCATGGCCACGCAGGGCCACGCCCGTGCAGCCCCGACGCTTGGAGGGGTCCCTGCGAGCCGCCTCGCAGGCCGGGCAATGGCAGAAGAACGCCGGGACGCCGCATCCCGAGCTCGTTCCCAGGAAGGTGAAGGTGCGTTCGATGGGAAGCGAGCGAAACGGCAGCGGCCCGCAGGTGGCCTTGTCGGGACAGGCATCGCATTCCGCGCGATACTCGGGGGCGATCGCGTCCCAACCGCATCGCTCGAAACCACAGGACAGGTAGAAGGGTTCGATCTCGCCACGGGCGACGAGGCGCAAGTCGGGATGGAGGCGCAGGGCATCCTTGAGCAATGCACGTCCCACGCCCTTGCCCTGGACGATGTCGAAGACGACGATGGGGCGCACGTTCCACGAACCGTCGCTGCCCTGCTCCAGGCGGCAGGCACCGTACATCGTGTTGTCCGGTGTCACGGCGACGCGTATTCCCTCGGGACTCGTGAGGTCGCTGAAGCCCTCGACCGAAAACAGGTACCGGATGAGATCCATGTCCGCCTCGACGCAATCGCGGATGTGGTATTCGGGTGCGATCATGCGTTGAATCCTTTCTCGAAGCGCCCGAAACGCCCGCGCTGCCCCATGAGCAGCGCCGAACACGGCTCGAGCTTGCCGTTGCCGTCGAGTTCGCCGCGCGTCTCGGCGACGAGCGTCCTACCGACGAAGAGCTCGTGATCCCCATGCACGCGCGATTCCACCAGCTCGCACTCGATCCACGAAATTGCCTGCTCGATACGGGCGGCGTCAATATGAGCAGCCGGACACGCCGTGAGTCCCGCTTCGGCGAAGCGATCCTCGACGCCGTGCTTCTTACCGCACGCCATCGCGATGCGCGCGGCATCCTCGTCGGCGCCGAGCACGTTCACGACGAAGCATCCCGACTCACGCATGGCGCACGCGGTCTGCCCGCCGGGACGAATGGCGACGGCGATGAGACTCGGCTCATGCGAAATGGGCATGACCCATGCGATGGTCGCGACCTTGTCCATGCCCGTGGCGTCACGAGCCGTGACGAGTGTCACGGTCGTGGGAACGAGTAGCGTGGCAATCTCGTTGCCGGTCAACTTGCTGAACGACTCCGTCATTACAATCTCCTCGATGAGACAGTTGCTCAGGGACGTTGTCTCATTTTCCCGGTCATCGCATCTACATGATGGGCGGCACGTAGATCTTCATGCGCGACTGCGGAATGGCGCGCTTGGCAAGCTCCTGGCAACCCTCGACGATGGTGTCGAGGCGATTTGCCGGCACACCCATGTACATCATGTCCTCGCCAATGTCGCTTGACGCGCGGCCGCCATAGCAGCCAAACGAGATGTTCGGCTCGTCGTTCATGAGCGGCAGCAGCGTTGCCTCCACGCATTGCGCGTTGAAGCCCGACGCATGGAAGTCATGGCGATGCCCGTCGAAGTACGACATGCTCATCGACAGCCACATCATCTGCTCGGGCGTACCCGTGAAGACGATGACCTCGGGATGGCGCGTGCATGCGCCAAGTGGCTGCACGAGGGTGGCGCGCTTGGAGTTGGGCGGTAACGTGGGACGCTCGGCCACCATCTTTGCCGCGGCCTCGGCATCCACGACCTTGTGGAAGAGCACGTAGATCTCGCCGGTGGCGAGCTTGTCGGGCACGCCGGTCATGCCGAAGATCGAGGTGCCGTCGGGACAGGCGTGGCAATGGGGCGGCATGAGTATCGATGCGCCGCGGCGCGCCGCGTTCATGCTCTGGCAGTAGCGCAGCTTCTCGGTGGGCATGGAAACATCGGGCAGCGGCTCGTCGATGTCGATGAGCCCGACGGCCACCGGATGCCAGCGCAAGTCGAGCGCTTCCATGATGGCCTTCTCTGCCTCGGCGTAATGCTGCTGCTCCTCGGCGGAAATGGGCTCGGCGCGCTCCTCGCCGGCATACGGATCGAAGGCTGCGGCGCCGGGCAGCGACTTGATCACGATGGCGCGTTGCGGGCATTGCCCCGAGCAGGTCGTGCAGCCGACGCACGCCTCCATATCGACGGCCCTCGGCATGCCGTTATCGTCCACCTCGAGGCAGTACTGCGGGCAAAACGCCACGCATAGGCCGCAGGCAACGCAGCGATCCGCATCGTGTATGAACTCGTAGTCAGCGCTCATGGACTGCTCCTTGTCGCATTAGGCAGTGGGGCCGGTTCCCCACATCTCGTAGATACGCTCACCGGCGGAATTCGTCATCTGGTAGCTGCAAAACGGAATCACGCGCCCGTCCTTCATCGCCACCGTCATCGAGCATTCCGCCATGCGTTCGGTCGTGGTCGTCATCGCGTCCATGTAGTTCATGATAATGACGCTGATGCCGCGATAGAGGTTGACGCCCTTCTTGTAGAGGATGTCGGGCAATACCGAGCCCTGCGGGGACGTCGGGTCGTAGTACTGCATGTACTCCTCGCTCGACAGGCCGCGCGTGGCCGGGATATAGCTGCCGTTTTCGTCCGGCATGAGGAAGGTGCCCGTATCGCACAGCGGGTGCGAGCACCCGAGCGGCATGATGTCTGCGACCTTGATGCGTCCGCCTGTCTGCTCCTCGAGCGCGTAGATGGTGTCACCGGCCGTGTACGGTGCGTACTCGCTCGGCTCGAAACGTCCCGAAGTGAACGCGGGTTGCAGCGCCACGCCGATCACCACGTCGGAGTTCTCCCACGCAAAGTCGATGACCTCGCCAACGCGGTCGTCGTTGACGCCCTTGACGATCGTCATGCACAGAACGACTTGGATGCCCACCTCGCGGCAGTTCTCGATGCAGGCCATCTTATCGGCGAGCATCGCGGCCTTGCCGCATATGGCCTCGTAGGGCTCCTCGTCAATGCCGTCGAAGGAGAGGTAGATACCCGTGATGCCCGCGTCGACGAGCTCCTGCAGGTACTTCTTCGAGCGACCGATGACAATGCCGTTCGTGTTGATCTCGATGCCGGTAAAGCCGTGGCGACGCGCGCACATGACGATCTCGGGCAGGTCGCTGCGCACCGTGGGCTCGCCACCGGTGATCTGCAGCCCCGTCTCGGGACCGACCTTCTCGGCAAGCGTCGCAATGAGCCCTTCGATCTCGTCGAAAGTGATGCCGTCGCTCGGGAAGTCGGCACTCATGAAGCACACGGGACACTTCGCGTTGCAGCGGCGCGTGACCTCGATTTCCACCAACGTGCCACGGCGCAGATGGCGCTTGCACAGCCCGCAGCTCTTGGGGCATTCGTCGTCGATGGGATAGTCACGGCACTTGGGAGCCGTCGGCACGACGCGCATCGAGCGCAGCCATTCGTAGTGTTTGGCATCTGGCCACACGTAGGTGACGGTCTCGCCGTGCTCGGGGCATGTGCGCGTCATCCAGACCTTACCGTCGCTGTCCGCATAGATGTCGGCCTTTAGCTGCCTGAGGCAGTGCGGGCACAGCGCATGCGCCGTATGGAGAGTTCGTCTATCAGTCATAACCGTTCCTTCGAATGAGACAGTTGCTCAGGGACGTTGTCTCATTTTGATTTCGTCACGGACGAACCGGGACAAGAAAAACAGGATTCGAACCTGCGACCCCTTGACCCCCAGTCCGTCCACAGCAGCCGAGCGAAAAGCATTGACAGGTGCGGAGCGTGTTTGAGAAAGAGCTACCGGAGTATCCCTTCGGTCTCCTCGGGCTCGTGCGCGGGTGCGTCGGCGCCATCCTCCACGTCATCGAGATACTGGCGCGGGTCGTGGTTCTCGTTGGGTGCGGCATGCGGCTTGAGCCCCAGGAAGTCGGCCCACTGCAGGACGCGCTTGGGCACGTAGATGCCCGTCTGGTACTCCGATGCCGTGCGCAGCGCACGAGCGCAGGACAGGCAGTGCGCCAGGTCCTCGACCTCGTCGACGTCGGCGACGGGTGCGAGATACGCGTTGGGAATGCCCTCCTCGACGAGCTTCTCGACGTACCCGTCGAGCGCTGGCCTGCCGGTCATGTTGTAGTAGATGCCCTGGTGGTTGATGGGCGTGTCGAAGTTGAAGCCCACGAGCGAGGTGCCGCATTCCTGGCACGGCGCCTGCACGAAGCCAGGCGTGCCCAGCACCTCGGCGAAGTAGATGAGCCACTGGAAGGCCTGGGTCACATGTGCGCGGGGTAGCGTGGGAATGTCGGCGCCGATGGAGACGATGGCCTCGTAGCCCTGGTCGAAGATCTCCTGAAACGCCATATCGAAGTGATCGTCGAAGGTGGCGCCACGATCGTACATGTAGTGAATCTCGCGCGGCCATTGTCCGATTTCCTCGATTGTCTCCTTCATGAGGGCGACGTTCTTCTCGGGCGTCGTCGAGATGAAGAGGTCGTAGCTGCGCTCCGGCGCGCTCGGATCTGCCTCGCGCTCGGCCGCGTTGAGCGCGTCGAGGTCATCCATGCACCACATGGCGAGCTCGGTCACGTCCCAGAGGCTGCGCTTGAAGAACTGGGCGGCCTGCTCCTGCGTGAACCCGCCACCGCGCTCGATGGTGAGGCGCGTCTTGACCAGACCTGGAATCGGCGGCTTGGAGAAGATGAGGATCGCGTACTTCTTCTGCATGGATGCTACTCCTTCTTTCTGATGCGGCAGGGTATGCCGTTGTAAATCCACGTCCCGATAAGCGGCTCGCGCATGCCCTCGACGGTACCGCGCGTGAGCCAGTTGATGTTCGATTCGAGGCACTTGTCGAAATCGGGACCATCCTCGACCGATTCAGGGTACCACCATCCATATTCGGCGGAAACCACATCATCAAGCATATTCGTGATATGCACGTATTGGAGTACCTCGACGTCCGGCGCATCCTGCCGCGAGATGAGGCAGGCGTCCCCTTCGGCAAGACCCAGGCGCTCAGCCGTCGCGGGCGAGAGCTCGACCGTCGGCTTGGGATGCCGCGCGCGCATGGACGGGACCTCGAAATACGAGGAGGCCCAGTACGGCTGCTTGCGTGCACCGGTGATGAGGGTCGCGCAGTCGCCCCCACGGCACACGTCCTCGTGCACGCCGGGTACGGGCGTGAAGCGCGCGACCAGGTCGGCACCACGACGCTGCAAGAAGGGAATGGCGAGCTCGACCTTGCCGCTTTCGGTCGCGAAACCCCGCGGCTTGCCGGTTGCCTCGTCGACCTCGAGATGCTTGAGGTAGTGCGCTCCCCCACCGCAGATACCCGTGATGGTGAAGTCCTCCCAGCTCATGCCCGTTGGCTCGATGGTGCGGGCAAGTTCCTCGGTCAGGTCCCGGGCCGGCCACAGCGCCTCGTCGCAGCCCATGCGCAGGGCAAGGTCACGCAGGATGACATAGTCCTCGCGACGCTCGAACTGCGGCTCCACCGCCGCCGGCCCGCCCCACCAGTTTGCCGCAG
>UQUH01000069.1 GCA_900544245.1 uncultured Coriobacteriaceae bacterium
CCAGCCGCGACGGCGGTGGCCGACCGGATGGAGGCGCCAAAGGCGACGAGCTCGACGCAGAGCGCCCTGCGTACGCGTGACACGCCGAAGACGGCGAGCACCTCGTCGATATCGGTATCGCGGGAGAGTGCCGCCTCCATAACCGCGTGGTAGAACTGGGGAAACACGACGAGCCCAACCACGATGGACGTGGTCGCACTCGAGCCGGCGGCCACGAGCAGCAACGCGATGATACAGACGACCGGCGCGCTCTTGACGACGAGCACCGCGGGCTTGAGGAAGGTCCGCATCCCTGGCAGCCGCGCGGCGAGATAGCCCAGCGCGCAGCCGGCGGCGAACGCGACGACGAAGCCGAGCGCAATGCGCATGAGCGAGTGGACGACGACGGTCCAAAAGCGTCCGGTCAAGATCAGGTTCGCCCAGACACCCAAGGTGTCGACCGGGCTGGAGAGTAGCCAGGGATTGGCGAGCGCAAGCGATGCGACCTGCCAGATTGCGAGCCATGCGACGACGGCAAGTATGCCTTTGACGGCACCTGACGCAAAGCGTCCTGGGCGCGTGCGGCGGATGTCCCTCGACGTGTTCTTCACGAGCCTATGTAGTAGAAGCCGTCGTCGGGTGGCGCCCCGCCGATGGAGGAGGCCTCGGCGGCGTGGAGCGTCTCGAGGTACCCGGACAGGTCGTCCTTCATCTCCTCGGAGCGGATGCAGACGACGTTGCAATTGGGGACGGCCTTGTCGGCGAGTGCGGCGTTGCCCAGTATCCCCAGATCGACCAGGGTCTGGGCGATGGAGGAGGGGTCGGCGAGCGCCGAGCGCACCGAGGCGTCCCACGCATCCACGAAGCTGGCGACGGCCTCGGGGTCATCGTCGATGAGCTCGCTTCGAGCCACGGTCACGCCCGTGACGAAGCGCCCTGCCTGTGTGCCGGTGGATTCGTCCCACAGTGCCGTGAGGTCGAGCACGCGAACGAGGGTGGCGTCCTTGGCAAGCGATGCGGTCGCGAAGGGCTCGGGCACGATGGCGACGGCCGAGGGGTCGACGTTCATGCGTGCCAGGGCCTCGGAGGGCTCCGAGGTATATTCGAGCGTGACGCTATCCGCGACGCCAGCCTTCGCCAACAGGTATTCGACGGTGTAACCCGGCACCGATCCCTTGCCCGTCAGGTAGACCGTCCGTCCGGCCAGGTCGCCGATGTCGCGTACGTCGCCGTCATGCGAGACGCCGTAGAGCACGCCGAGCGTGTTGATGCCAATGACGCGGATCGCGCCGCCGGTCTGCTCGTAGAGCTTGACGGCGAGGTTGGCCGGTACGCAGGCAATGTCGAAATCGCCGGCAGCCACGCGCGGCACGAGCTCGTCTGCCGTCGCGGCGACCGTGAACTCGTAGGCTGGTTTCTTGCCCTCGTCGGCAAGCGCGTCCTGCTCCTGCATCAGGCTCGCGAGCCCGATGGCGGTCGGCCCCTTCATGGCGGCCACCTTGAGTGGCGCGGCATCGGCGTCGTTACCCGCGGGGCTCGCCGCGCATCCCACGATACCGGCTAGGCAGGCAACCGACGTGAGTGCCGCCAGCAGCACGGTGATGATTCGTCCGGTCCTCATTGATCTTCGCGTCCTCTCGCATCCTGTTGTGTCGAGGCCGTGATTCTAGCATGTCGGCACAGGGGTTCCGTAAACGGCATGTGACAAACGCGCACCGATTTGGCGCTTCGTTCTATGCGTGCTGCACTTTGCCGGCTATCTCTTGAGGCGACGGGCAAGACGTCGGACGATGCTCGTGACCTCGCTGACTCCCAGGATGCGGCATAGCGCGAAGATGATGGCGAGGCCAATTGCGCCGGTGATGACGAGGGCGATGAAACTGCCCAGGATGTTCGAGATGTCGACGATGTCCGCAACGCCCCAGGAAGCGAGCTCGGCGATGGCGCCTCCGATGACGCTCGCGACGATGACCTTGACGCACGCGATGCCCAGCTGCCCGAAGCCGAACGCGCCCATGCGACTTCGCATGATATACAGGAGCACGATGAGCATGAGGCCGTAGAAGACGATGTCGCCGCATGCGATGCCCACGAGTCCCAGGGAACTAAAACCGGGAATGGCGATAACGCCGGTGAAGACCATGTAGAGCATGACCTGCACGAAGGTGAGCACGAGATTGCAGATGGCGACGGTCTTGAGGTCCTTGAGCGACGAGTAGGCACGGTAGACGAACATGTAGCAGGCGTAGAGCGGCAGGGCGAAGGCCCATCCGCGCAGGAGCTCGGCGATGGGTTGGATGTCGGCGGCGGTGAACTTGCCGGCGGTGTACAGGCCGATGAGCTCGTCGGAGCATACGAAGAGCATGGACGCCATGGGGATGATGAGCAGGCAGGTGGTGCGCAGTCCCAGGTTGAGGTGGCGTTTGAAGCCCATCGTGTCACCGTGTGACATGCAGTCGCTCATCTCGGTGAACAGCGCCGTGGAAAGCGCGACGCCCAGGACGCCGTAGGGGAACTGGTACCACATCCACGCATAGCTCACGGACGCGGGGCCGTTGACCGCGACGTGCAGGGCACACGAGTTCATGAACGAGAGCGAGACGAGGTTGATGGCCGTGCAGAGGATGGCGGGAAGTGCGAGCCTCAGCGTCTCGTGCAGGCCCTCGTCGTGCAGGTCGATATGGAAGCGAAACCGGAATCCCGCCTTGACGAGCGCGGGTATTTGCACGCATGCCATCACGGCGATGGAAAGTGTCGTGCCGACAGCGAGCAGCAATAGGCCGGCCTGCCCGCTCGCGGCGTTCACGAAGGGATAGGCGAAGAAGGTCGCGATGATGATGAGGTTCATGAACACCGAGCTGATAGCCGGCCAGAAGTACTCGCGCTCGGCGTTGAGCAGTCCGCCGAAGATCGCGCTCACGCCATAGAAGATGATCTGGAAGGCGAAGAAGCGGAAGAGCCAAACGGCGTTTTCGACCGTCTCGCTCGAGCTCGAGCTGAACAGCGTCTGCGTGAGCATGACCTGCGGTGAGAAGATCGAGGCGAGCAGCGCGATGACGCCGAGGAAGATCAACGCGAGCGAGAGCAGGTTCGATGCGTAGCGATTGCCCTCATCGCGCGAGCGCATGTTGCGTTGCTGCAGGTAGATGGGTAGGAAAGCCGTGGACAAGACGCCGCCGGCGACGAGCTCGTAGATCATGTTGGGCAGGTTGTTTGCAAGCGAGAAGGACGCGGCGAGCACGGTGTTTCCCAGCGCGAATGCCATGGCCCACGTGCGTATGAACCCGGTCACGCGCGATACGAGCGTGAGTCCCGACATCATGGCCGTCGAGCGCGCAATCGACTTTGTGGTGTCCGCGTTTTTCATGGTGGTCATGGTAGCGCAAAGGGATGATGCCGGGGAGGGGGAGGCGGACAGGCAAAAGTGCCCCGGTAAGAATTATCTGGTCTGTCTTCCGTATTTCGAGTCCGTTAAATCATGGGGATTACGGGAACCTGTGTCACAGAGCTGCCGTACAATGAATCGCGTCTGGGGTTCGATTTGCAAGGAGGCAGCATCAGATGGCAAAGTTCGTCTTCGTTACCGGTGGTGTCGTCTCGTCACTGGGCAAGGGCATCACGGCGGCCTCGCTCGGTACCTTGCTCAAGGCCCGTGGCTACAAGGTCACCATGCAGAAGATGGACCCCTATCTCAACGTCGACCCCGGCACCATGAGCCCCTTCCAGCATGGCGAGGTCTTCGTCACCGACGATGGCCTCGAGAGCGACCTCGACCTGGGGCACTACGAGCGCTTCATCGACGAGAACCTCACGCACGATTCCAACGTCACGCAGGGCTCCATCTACCAGAGCCTCATCGCCAGGGAGCGCAGGGGCGACTTTCTGGGCGGCACGGTGCAGGTTATCCCGCATGTCACCAATGCCATCAAGGATCGCATCCGCAGCCTGGCAGACAGCACGCAAGCCGACATCGTCATCACCGAGATCGGCGGCACGGTGGGCGATATCGAGTCCCAACCCTTCATCGAGGCCGTGCGCCAATGGCGCGGCGAGCAAGGCGCCAAGAACGTGTGCTTCGTCCACGTGACCCTCGTGCCCTACATCGCTGCAGCGCACGAGCTCAAGACAAAGCCCACGCAGCACTCGGTCAAGGAGCTCCAGTCACTCGGCATCCAGCCGGACTTCCTCGTGCTCAGAAGCGACCACGAGATCAGCGCCAAGCTACGCGAGAAGATCGCGATGTTCTGCGATGTCGAATTCGACCACGTCTTCGCGTGCGAGGACGCCCCGAGCATCTACGAGATTCCGCGCTCGCTCTTCGACCAGGGCTTTGACGTCGAAGTGCTCGATCGCCTCGGGCTCAAGCAATGCAATGCCGACATGAGCAGCTGGAACGAGTACCTCGCCAAGAAGGATGCCGCGCACGGGGAGTGCGACATCGCGATCGTCGGCAAGTACACCGACCTGCCCGATGCGTACCTTTCCGTCATCGAGGCGCTGCACCATGCGGGTGTGGCGCTTGATCGCAACGTAAACGTGCACCTCATCGACGGCGAGGAGCTGGACGACGCCGTTGCCGAAGACGTGCTTGGCTCGATGGACGGCATCCTCGTACCGGGCGGCTTTGGCGTGCGCGCGTTCGAGGGCAAGATCGCCGCCGCCCGTTACGCTCGCACCCATGGCGTGCCCTACCTGGGCATCTGCCTGGGCCTGCAGGCGGCCGTGTGCGAGTTCGCCCGCGACGTGGCAGGCATGCCCAAGGCATCCTCGGCGGAATTCGATGCCGAGCTCGAGTACCCGGTCATCGATCTCATGCCCGACCAGGCGGATGTCGACGCCAAGGGTGGCACGCAGCGCCTGGGCTCGTACCCCTGTAAGATCGAGCCGGGAACCCTAGCCCATCGCGTCTACGGCGAGGACCTCATCAGCGAGCGCCATCGCCATCGCTACGAGGTGAACAACGCGTTTCGCCAGCAGCTCGTCGACGCGGGCCTCACGGTGAGCGGAACCTCGCCGGACGGCCGGCTCGTCGAGATGATAGAGATCGAAGACCATCCCTACTTCATCGCGAGTCAGGGCCATCCCGAGTTCAAGTCGCGTCCCACGCGCCCGCATCCGCTGTTCCTTGGCCTTGTGCGCGCCGCCATAGAACGCGCGGACGCATAGTCGGATTCCACGATACGCAAGGAGCCCCCACGTGAACGAACAGCGTCTGCTCGACACCTTTCTCGACCTTGTCAAGCTTCCGTGCCCGTCGGGCCGCGAGGGTCAGGCGGCGGCATACTGCAAGGTCGTCCTCGAGGAATGCGGCTGCACGGTGACGATAGACGGCGCGGGTCCCAAGATCGGTTCGGATACGGGAAACCTCTACGCCGAGCTCACGGGCACCGCACCGGGATCAATCATCCTCACCGCGCATCTCGACTGCGTGCAGCCATGCGAGAACGTGAAGCCCCGCATCGTCGATGGGGTCATCTGCAGCGATGGCACCACCGTGTTGGGCGGTGATGACAAGGTGGGCGTCGCGGCAATCATCGAGACGGTGCGCACGCTTGTCGAGGAGGGCGGAGAGTACCCCACCGTCAAGATCATCTTCAGCGTCCAGGAGGAGACCGGTTGCCGTGGCGCCGCCAACTTCGACGCGGCGAGCTTTGCGCCCGGCGAGCCCTGCTTCGTCTTTGACGATGCTGGCGACGTCGGCGGTGCCTGCCTGGCAGCCCCGTATCACTACACCTTTACGGCGCGCTTTATCGGCAAGGCAAGTCATGCCGGCGTCGCTCCCGAGCAAGGCGTCAGTGCCATCGAGGTCGCATGCTGTGCTGTCGAGCGCATGCGCCAAGTGGGCGTGCTCGGTGCCGTGGGCGCGTACTGCGCGTCCAACATCGGTCGCATATCCGGTGGCAGCGCAAACAACGTCGTCGCGCCGGAATGCGAGATGACGGGCGAGTGCCGTGCGGTCGAGCAGGCGGATGTCGAGCGGGTGCGCAGTGCCATGGACGATGCCATACACGAAGCCGCCGATATGATTGGCGCGCAGGTGGAGGTCGATTGGAACCTCGAGTATCCCGGCTTCAGAATCGCCGAAGACGCGCCCATCGTCCGGATGTTCTGCCGCGCCGCGACACGTGCCGGCTTCATGCCGCGCACCTTCATGTCGACGGGCGGCACGGATGCTAACCAATACGTCAAGCTCGGTGTCGACCCGCTCGTCGTGTCGACGGGCATGACCAAATTCCACTCGGTCGACGAATGCCTCAAGGTCGCCGACCTCGAGAACACAGCTCGTCTGGCCATTGCGCTCGTGCGCGAGGGCGCGCGGTAATCATGGCGGCTCGCGTCATAAAGTCGGATGCGCACGCGAGCGTCGGTGCCTTCGAGGACCCGCTTGACGAGTATCTCACGTTCCTGTCCGTCGAGCGTGGCCTGTCGCAGGCCAGCGTCGAGGCATACGGGCGCGACTTGCGTGACTACCTCGCTTTCATGCACAAAGCCGGCATCGATGACCTCGATGCCATCGAGCGCGACAACATCACCGATTACATCGAGGATTTGCGTCGCCGCGCCTATGCGTCGAGCAGTACCGAGCGTCATGTTGCCGCACTCAAGGGCTTCCACCGCTTCTGCGTGCGCGAGGGAATCGCCACGGCCGATCTGGCGGCATCGGTTCCCCTCCCCAAGAAGGCCGACCGCTTGCCCCAGGCTATTACCATCGAGCAGGTTGCCGCCCTGCTCGACCAGCCCTTTGCCGATACGCCCGCGGGTCTGCGCGACCGCGCGATTCTCGAGATGCTCTACGGGTGCGGCTTGCGCGTGAGCGAGCTCACCTCGCTGGGCTTTGGCAACTTGCTCCTCGACGACGAGCTCGTGCGCGTACGCGGTAAGGGCGGCAAGGAGCGGCTCGTCCCGCTTCTGGGCTCGGCGCGTCGCGCGCTCGACGAGTATCTGCGTGACGGACGCCCCCATCTGCACGCCAAGGGCAAGGCGGCTGCGCAGGACCCGGATGCCATCTTCGTCAACGCGCGAGGTGGGCGTTTGACGCGTCGCAGCGTCTGCAAGCTCGTCGAGAAGTACGGGCGCAACGTCCATATCGAGGGGCTGCATCCGCACACGCTGCGTCACAGTTTCGCGACGCATCTGCTCGAAGGAGGTGCCGACCTGCGCATCCTGCAGGAGATGCTCGGTCACAG
>UQUH01000070.1 GCA_900544245.1 uncultured Coriobacteriaceae bacterium
TCGCCGATGCCCCTTGCCCTTCCTCGTCTCCCCGAGTTCGTATCCTCCTCGATGGCGGCAACGCTTGCCGCGTCGTGCCTGACGCTTCCGGTGACCGTCGCACAGTTCGCCCAAGTCCCCCTCATCTCGCCCGTTGCGAATCTCATCGCGGCTCCCCTGGTCACGGCTGCGCTGTGCCTGGGTGTCATCGCGCTCGTCTTCGGCATTGTGCTCGCACCCGTTGGAAACATGCTGTTGCAATTTACGGCGGCCACCGCATCGTGCTGCGCCTCGTGCGTGCGCTGTCTTGCAGACATCCCCGGCGCATGCCTGCCACTCTCGAGTGGCACAGAGGTGCTCGGCATCTTCTTCTGCATTGTCTTCGCCTGCCTCTGGATTGCATGGCCCCTCCCCCGTCGGCATCTGCCCGGACGTGAATCGTCCAGACATGGACAGGTCCTGCGAATGCCAGGCATTTGCATCGCGTCCTCCCTTCCCGTCATCCTCGTCTTCGCGCTTGGTTTCGGGCAGCTCGCGGTGCAACCTGGCCCGACAGGTTCGCGCGTCGTCATGCTGAACGTCGGACAGGGCGACAGCATGCTCGTGCAAAGTGGGAAGGCAAACATGCTCGTCGACACGGGCGAGAGGAGCGACGTGCTTCTGCGCGAGCTTGCCGAGCAAGGCGTGACACATCTCGATGCAGTCGTCATTACGCACAAGGATGCCGACCACGCCGGCGCACTGCGCGAACTTGCCGGAATCATCGGCATCGACCACGTATACGTGCATTCCGATTTGCTCGACGAGAGGTTCATGGAACCGGTCCTCGAATCCGCACGCTGGGTAACGGGCGGCCGTGGTGCCGAAGGCGTGCGGCCCGGATCGACGTTACGTGCCGGCGAGTTCGCGCTGACCATCGTCGCACCGCAAGCAGGCGGAGAAAGCGAGAACGATGACAGCCTCGTCGGCCTGCTCGAGTTCGATGCGGATGGCGACGGCAGCATCGAGGCGCGCGGCCTCCTCACGGGCGATGCGGAGAGCACCGCGATGGAGGGAGTCACATCACGGGTAGGTGACATCGACTTCCTCAAGGTTGCCCATCACGGCAGCAAGGGCGGCCTGACGGACGAGCAGCTCACATGGCTCGCGCCAGAGATCGCGCTTATAAGCGTGGGAGCCGACAACAAATACGGACATCCCAACGCCGAGACGCTGCGCATGCTGAATGACGTCGGAACACGCATCTACCGCACCGACGAACAAGGCGCCATCACCATCGGCTTTTCTGCAGACGGGATACGGGTGACAACAGAGCGGTGAGTAATGCAAGTTTTCGATAGGCACTTGTCAGACAGCGATAAGACTCCGAAGGTGACATTTGAAAATGAAGATGTGCGCATCTTCAAAGAAACTCATTGCTCACATGAAATTCGAACTGCAGGAAAACTCAGCAGGCGCGGCATTCGATGCTGCTTTGTCAATGACAATGTCCAAGAGCTTGATAGAAACGGCAAGCCTACAGGTCGCTCCCTCAACTATGCAGACCTAGATAATGGAATGGAGATAAAAGTCCTGAACAGCGCATCATCGTACAACACGATAAATGGCCATCTCAAAAACGCGAGCAAGAAGCTTAATGCAACGAGCGTGGTATTCGACAATAGTGAAAACAAATGCCTGACCGACGAAAAACTTGCAGAGTATTTAAGACGAAGCCAAGCATTCAAGTATGGGAGCGTATATATGCTGACATGCGAAGATAGGCTCATAAGGATAAAGTAAGCGCTCCGGGTGTTACCTACAGGTATCAGCCAGAGCGCAAACTGATTTTATCACATCTTCAATCAGATGCCCCGCAAAAGACGTTGCGCTTAGTTATCCAATTCACAATTCGACTAACGCGTCACTCCTCGTCAAAGACCTCTTGGTCGGTGCGACCGGTGAGCTCCTTGGCCATGTCACGCAGCTTGAACTTCTGGATCTTGTTGGCCGGGTTCATGGGGAACTCGTCGACGAAGAAGACAAACTTGGGTACCTTGAAGCGGGCGATGCGCGGGATCGCGTACTCGCGCACGTCCTCCTGCGTCATGTCCTCGTAGCCCTCGCGCGTGCGGATGAAGGCCGTCACGACCTCGCCATACTTCTCGTCGGGACAACCCACGACCTGCGCATCGAGCACGCCGGGCATCGTGAGCAGGAAGTTCTCGACCTCGAGCGGGTAGATGTTCTCGCCACCGCGGATGATCATGTCCTTGATGCGACCCGTGACGCGGAAGTAGCCCTCCTCGTCGATGGTGCCCATGTCGCCGGAATGCAGGTAGCCTTCCTCGTCGATGGCCTTGGCCGTCTCCTCGGGCATCTTGTAGTAGCCCTTCATGACATTGTAGCCACGGCAGCACAGCTCGCCATGCTCGCCCGGACCCAGAGGCTCGCCCGTGTTGACGTCGGCGACCTTGACCGACACCGGCGGGTGCTTGCGTCCCACCGTCGTGCACTTGTGCTCGACATCATCGTCGACGCTCGTCTGCGTGAACACGGGACTCGTCTCGGTGAGCCCGTAGCAAATGGTGATATCGCGCATGTTCATCTTGTCGATGACCTCCTGCATGGTCGCGGGAGGGCACGGGGAGCCGGCCATGATGCCGGTGCGCAGGGAGGACATGTCGTACTTCTCGAAGTCCGGATGGTTGAGCTCGGCAATGTACATGGTAGGAACTCCGTACACTGCGGTCGCCCTCTCGCGGTCGATAGCGCGCAAAACCATCTCGGCGTCGAAGTCCTCGATACCGACGATGGTGCAGCGGTGCGTGAGAATGGCCATGATACCGAGTACGCAACCGAAGCAGTGGAAGTACGGTACGGGCAGACACACGCGGTCATTGGGCGTGAGCTTCATGCCCTCGCCGATGAAGAAGCCATCATTGAGGATGTTGCGATGCGTGAGCATGACGCCCTTGGGAAAGCCCGTCGTTCCGCTCGTGTACTGCATCATGCAGCAGTCGTTGTTGTCAAAGGAGCGAGTGACCTTGTCGAGCTCCTCGGCATCGACGTATTCGCCGAGCAAGAGCAGCTCGGGTACGCTGTAGAAACCACGGTGCTTCTCGGGCCCCATGTAGATGAGGTTCTTGAGGAAGGGATACTCCTCGGTGTTGAGGTAGCCACGCTGCTGCGTGAGCGATTCCGGTACCAGGTCGCGGATGATTCCCTTGTAATCGATGTCGCGATACTGGTCGATGATGCACAGCGCCTTCATGTCGCTTTGCTTGAGCACGTAGTCGAGCTCGTTGGACTTAAAGACCGGGTTCATCGTGACCATGACGACGCCGATCTTGGCGCAGGCGTACATGAAGGTGACCCAATCCGGGATGTTGCGTGCCCATACGCCCAGATGGTCGCCCGGACGCATGCCGATGTAGAGCATGCCGCGCGCGAGCAAGTCGCTACGCTCGTTGAACTCGGCGTACGTCCAACGCAAGTCGCGATCAGGATAAACCATGAACTCGTGATCGGGATCGATTTCGGTCTGGAAGCGCAGGTAATCGCCGAGCGTCATCTCGGAGAGCAGCGGATAGTCCTGGTCGCCGAAGACAGGGACACTACCGTCCTCGCGGGCAGATGGCTGCATGATCTCTGCCGCTCGCTCGAGGCGAAAGTCAATCTCCTCCTGTGTCCATCCGTTTTCGGTGATGAGATGGTCGGTGGCCATGTAGGCCGGCGACTCTTGCATGATTTTTGTCATCGTCAGCACCAGCCCCCTCTAGACCGGCGTGTACACGACGGCGAGGAACTTGGCCTTCTGGCCGTCATGCGCGCGCACTTCGTGCGGAACGATGGAATCGTAGTAAATGGATTCACCCGGGTGCAGCACGAAGAGCTCTTTGCCGTACTCGATCTCGATCTCGCCCTCCATGCCGTAGAGCCACTCCTCGCCCTCGTGGCCGACGAGCTTGTGGCTTGTCTCGCCGGAGGGGTCGACGGTGATGATGAAGGGGTCGATATGGCGCGAGGGCTTGCCCGCCGCAAGGCTGAAGTAGGACAAGTCACCCGCATCGTTATTCGTCTCGAGGCTCTTGAGGCGCGTGACCTCCTTCATCTGCTCCTGCGAGATGTAGAGTGGCCCACGGGCCTCGTCATCGTCCATGAGGGTGCCGAGGCGTACGCCAAGCGCACGCGTGATCTTGATAAGGGGTGCAAGCGAAGGCGGGAGTTCACCGTTTTCGAGACCCTGGATGGTCTCGATATCGCACTGGCAGCGATCCGCCAGGTCTTGCTGCGTAAGATGATGCGCCTCGCGCAGCGTCGTGATCTTCGTTCCCAATTTGTTCTCGATTGCCTCTTCGCTCATTGCCTTTCTCCTTACCATTGATATCTCTCACACGTTGCAAAAAGCATGCAGCGCGTAAATCCCATACAGTACCACGTACATCCAAGAACGGCTCCCCACATTGAGGAGCCGTTCTTGGTTAGACCAATGTCAGGCTCCCTACAGTCCTATGCCAAGCTCAAGCGCAGCGAGGTTTTTCTCGACCATCGCGGCTTTGCGTGCTGGAACGGCCTTGCGAATGGCCGCGTCGAGCGTCTCACGCTGGCAAAACTGTGTCTCAGCCCAGAGCTTGCCCACGCACACGATGTTCGCGAGACCCTTGAGGCCCTCTTCCTCGGCAGCCGAAGTCGCGGGAATCATGAACGAGGTGATATCGTCACGCACAGGACCGCTGTTGGTAAGCGCGCTATCTATGACGATAATGCCGCCGGGCACGATATCGGCTTCGAACTTGTCGACGGAAGGTTGGTTCATCGCGATGACCGCCGTCGGATTGGTGATGAGCGGCGACCCGATGGGCTCGTCGGACAACGTGACCGAGCAGTTGGCGGTACCGCCGCGCATCTCGGGACCGTACGAGGGCAGCCACGAGACCTGACGATCCTCGATGAGACCCGCGTATGCGATGACCTTGCCGCCGAAGAGCAGGCCCTGGCCACCGAATCCGGAGAGGATGAAGCGCATTTCCTTGCTCATTAGCGCGCACCTCCCTCGGCAACGATCTTGCTGTCCTTGGCGCGGTCGAGCGCCGCGGCGGCAACGCTCTCGTAGCCCTCGGCCAACACGTCACGATACACGCCGAGCGGGTAGTACGGCAGCATGTTCTCGCGCATCCACTCGAAGGACTCCTGCGGCGTCATGCCCCAGTTGGTCGGACAGGTCGAGACGACCTCGACGAGCGAGTAGCCCACGCCGTCAACCTGGTTCTGGAACGCCTTCTTGATGGCCTTCTTCGCCTTGCGCACGTGCGCGGGCGTATCCACGGTGACGCGCTCGAGATACGCGGGACCATCGAGCGTGGCAAGCAACTCGCAAATGCGCACGGGATAGCCGGCGCTCGAGGTGTCGCGACCGTAGGGCGAGGTCTGCGTAACCTGATGCGGCAGGCTCGTGGGAGCCATCTGGCCACCGGTCATGCCGTAGATTGCGTTGTTGATGAAGATGATGGTGATGTTCTCCCCGCGCGTGGCCGCGTGCACGGTCTCGGCCGTGCCGATGGAAGCGAGGTCACCATCGCCCTGATAGGCGAAGACGACGTTATCCGGCAGCACGCGCTTGATGCCGGTCGCGACCGCGGGCGCACGCCCATGAGCGGCCTCGACCATGTCGCAGCCGAAGAAGTTGTATCCCAGGACGGAACAGCCGACGGGAGTGACGCCCACCGTCTTGCCCTCGATGCCGAGTTCGTCGATGGCCTCGGCGACCAGACGATGCACGATGCCGTGGGTGCAGCCCGGGCAGAAGTTGGTCACGACGGGCAACAGCGCATCGGGACGCTCGAAGACGACCTTCTCCTCCTTCTCCGCCATGTTACTCACCCACTTTCTGATTGAATGCGACGATGGCGTCGAGCACCTCGGCAGGCGTCGGGATGACGCCACCCGTGCGTCCGAAGAACTCGACTGGCGCACGTCCGTTGACAACGAGGCGCACGTCCTCGACCATCTGGCCCATGTTCATCTCGACCGAGAGATAGCCCTTGGCATGGCCGGTCGTCCTCTCGAGCGCATCGGCCGGGAACGGCCAGAGCGTAATGGGACGGAACAGGCCGGCCTTGATGCCCTGTTCGCGAGCGGCGTTCACGGCGTTGCGCGCAATACGGGCCGCGGCACCGAATGCCACGACGACGATATCGGCATCGTCGCAGAGATACTCCTCGGAGAGTTGCTCGGTCGCCTTGATCTTGTCGTAACGCTCATAACGGTCGCGGTTGGTCTGGTCGAGCAGATCGGCGTCGAGATAGAGGGAGTTCGCGATGTTATGCTCGCGCTTGCCCTTGGTACCCGTGCACGCCCACGGCTTGTCGGGAATGCTCTCCTTTGGCTCGGGAAGCTCGACCGGCTCCATCATCTGGCCCAGCAGGCCATCGAGCAAGATCATGACCGGCGTGCGGTACTCGTCCGCGACGTCGAACGCCTTGGCAACGTAGTCGGCCATCTCCTGCACGGTCGAGGGCGCGTAGACGACCATCTGGAAATCGCCGTGGCCCAAGGCGCGCGTCGCCTGCCAGTAGTCCGACTGGGAGGGCTGAATGGAGCCCAAACCCGGACCACCACGCATGACGTTGATGATGACGGCGGGGAAATCGGCACCGGCGATGTAGGAAACGCCCTCGCTCTTGAGCGAGATGCCCGGGGACGAGGAGGAAGTCATGACACGTGCGCCGGCGG
>UQUH01000071.1 GCA_900544245.1 uncultured Coriobacteriaceae bacterium
TGAATCCTGAACGCGACACCGCCACCTCATGCGGACATCTCACAGCCGCACGGGTATCCCCTGCTTCGCCATGTACTCCTTCACCTGGCGCACCGTGAGCTCGCCGAAGTGAAAGACGCTGGCCGCGAGTACGGCGTCGGCCTCGCCCTCGATGATGCCCTGCGCGAAGTGCTCAAGCTTGCCCACGCCACCGCTCGCGATGACGGGGATGTCCACCGCGCGCGCGACCGTGCGCGTGAGCGCGATGTCGAAGCCATCCTTGGAGCCATCGCAGTCCATGCTCGTGAGCAAGATCTCGCCGGCGCCACGGCGCGCGGCCTCGCGGGCCCATTCGATGGCGTCGATACCCGTGTCCTTGCGTCCGCCGTGCACGTACGCCGTCCACCTATCCGAGCCATCTGAGGCCCTTTTGGCGTCGATAGCGACCAAAATCGCCTGGCTGCCGAACGCAAGCGCTCCGGCGGTGATAATCGAGGGGTCTGCCAGCGCCGCGGAGTTGAGCGACACCTTGTCGGCACCCGCGGCGATCATCTGCCGCATGTCGGCGACGTTCTTGAAGCCACCGCCCACGGCATAGGGAATGTGCACTTCCTCGCTTGCGCGCGAGGCCATGGCGATGGTCGTCTTGCGCCCCTCGTGCGTCGCGGTGATGTCGAGGAAGATGACCTCGTCGGCACCTTGCTCGTCATACGCATTGGCCAGGTCGACCGGATCGCCCGCATCGCGCAGGTTGACGAAGTTCACGCCCTTGACGACGCGCCCGTCCTTCACGTCCAGACAGGGGATGACGCGCTTCGTCAGCATCGTGCGCTCGCCTCCTCGCACGCGGCGATGCCGTCTTCGACCGTGAACGCGCCCTCGTAGATGGCGCGCCCGGTGATGACGCCGTCGATGCTGCCCGCAGGAAGCTCTCCGAGCGCATAGATGTCCGCCAGCGTGGCAACGCCACCGGATGCCGTGATCGGAAAGCCCGCAACCTGCGCGAGTCGTCCGTAGGCAGCCGCATCGATGCCCGTCTGCATGCCATCGCGCGCGATGTCGGTGTAAACGAGCTCGTGAATGCCCCGGTCCTTGAGCTCGGCCACCAGGTCGACCGCCGGCGTGGACGTTCCCTCGCGCCAGCCCTCGATGGCGACCATGCCGTCCTTGGCGTCGATACCGGCGACGATGTTGTCGGCGTGCGCCGCCACGGCCGCCTCGCAAAACGCCGGGTCACGCACGAGCGCGCTGCCGAGCACGAGACGCGTCGCCCCTGCATCCAGATAGCGCTCGAGCGTCTCCATGCTGCGAATGCCGCCGCCGATCTCGATCTCGACGTTTGTCTCGCGGGCGATGCGCGAGATGACGTCGATGTTCGTGGGTGCGCCATCGCGCGCGCCATCGAGGTCGACGATGTGGATGCGCTGTGCGCCGGCGTTCTCGAAGAGCCGTGCCTGCGCGACGGCGTCCTCGTTGTAGACGGTCACCTGCGCGTAATCGCCCTTCTTCAGGCGCACCGCGCGCCCGTCGAGTATGTCGATTGCGGGGACGAGAATCATCTTCTACCTGCCGTTTCTTCCCGTATCTTGGTCAAATCAACTTTCTTAGTCAAAACATCTAATTCTGAGCAGCTTTATGCGCCCTCAACAATCCTGCCGAAGTTCTCGAGCAGCTGTAACCCCAGGTGAGAGGACTTTTCGGGATGGAATTGCACGCCGAACACGTTGTCGCGTGCGACCGCGGACGCGAAACGTCGCGCATGTTCGCTCGTCGCCACCAGATCGGCCGCATCGTCGGGCACCGCGCAATACGAATGCGTGAAGTAGAAGTAGCCGCCATCTTCGATGCCGTCGAAGAGGCGCGTGACATCCGCATGCCCTGCAAGACCGTCAACGAACTCGACCGAGTTCCAACCCACGTGCGGAATCTTGTGTTTGATGCCCCTCGCGTCAATTGCAGCCATGCGCTCCACGTGACCGGACAAGACGCCCAGTCCCGCCAGGCGGCTCCCCTCGGGCTGTCCCTCGTCTCCCCAATCGAAGAGCAGGTGCATCCCCAAGCAGATGCCCAGAAACGGCACCCCGTCGGCCACAGCCGTACGCAACGCGTCAGCCTGCCCCGTCTCCTCCATCGTCGTCATCGCGTCGGTAAAAGCGCCCACGCCAGGCAATACCACGCCATCGGCAGCCAGGATGTCGGCCGGCACGTCGGTGATGCGCGCGTCGAAGCCCGCGTCGGCAAGGCCACGCTGCACACTTGCCAGATTGCCCTTGCAGTAGTCGACGATGGCGATCGTGGCCGTCATCACAGCACGCCCTTGGTCGAGGGCACCTCATCGGCGATGCGCGGGTCAATGGCCACGGCCGCGCTGATGGCACGAGCCGCCGCCTTGAAGGCCGCCTCGAGGATGTGATGCATGTTTCGCCCGGTCACCGAGCGAATGTTGAGCGTCGCGCCCATGTTGGTCGCCAGCGCGATGAAGAACTCCTGCGCGAGTGTCACGTCGAAGCTGCCGAGCAACGGACAGGTCATCTCGACGTCGTAGTGCAGCTGGCCACGGCCCGAGATATCGACCGCCGCCATGACGAGTGCCTCATCCATCGGCAGCAGAATCGATCCGTAGCGCACGATGCCGCGGCAATCGCCGAGCGCCTGCGCGAAGCACTGCCCGAGTACGATGCCGCAATCCTCGACCGTGTGATGCGCCTCGACGTCCACGTCACCACGCGCGTGCACGGTGAGGTCGAACAGCCCGTGACGCCCGAAGGCGTCGAGCATGTGATCGAAGAACGGCACGCCGGTGTCGATGTCGGTCTTGCCGCGTCCGTCGAGGTCGAGCTGTATCGTGATGTCGGTTTCCCTGGTCGTGCGGGTTATCTCAGAAATACGCTCCATATTGCCTATCTCTCTTTCGCCTGGTCAGCGCTGATATGCCAAGTTGCCCAGCTCTTCTGTGAGCGCATCGAGGAAGCGGTCGTTTTCCTCGGGTGTGCCTACGGTCACGCGCAGGCAGCCGGCCAGATGGTTCTCGCCCGACACGTTGCGCACGAGCACCGAATGCTTCTCGTCCAAATTGCTCCACACGCTCATCGCGAACGGCAGCTTGAGCATGACGAAGTTTGCCTCGCTCGGGTATACCGTCACCTTGTCGAGCTGCGAAAGCGCGGCGATGAGCCGGTCACGCTCCACACGCGTCTGCTCGATGCTCTCGTCGAACAGCTCACGGTTGCGCACGACCTCCTCGCCCACGATCTGGCTGATCGCATCGACCGAATAGGGCTGGCGCACCTTCTTGAACTCGCTGATCACGTTCGAGTTGCCGAGGAAGTACCCCAGGCGAATGCCGGCGCAACGATACGCCTTCGAGAAGGTGTGCAGGATGAGCAGGTTCTCGTACTCGTCGAGCAGCTTGGCCGCGCTCTGATCCGCGAACTCGCCGTACGCCTCGTCGACGAGGACGAGCGCGTCGCTCGCGTCCAGGATTCGTTGGATGTCCTCGAGCGGTGTCATCGTGCCCGTCGGGTTGTTCGGATTCGTGATGACGACGATGTCGATATCGCCCTTGGCCAGACGCTCGCAGGCACGATCCACGTCGATGGACCAGTCGCCTTCGTTGCGCGGCATGTTGATGACCTGCGTGTTCGTGAGCACGGCGTTCGTCTCGTAAACCGAGAACGTGGGAGGAAAGGTCAGCAGGCTACGTCCCGGGCCACCCCAGGCAACGAAGATGTCGTAGAGCAGCTCGTCGCCACCGTTGCCGACGAGCACGTTGGCCGCCTTGAGGCCGTGCCACTCGGCGATCGCGACGCGTAGCGCATTGGCGAGCGGATCGGGATAGCGATTGAAATCGAGCGCGCGCACGCGTTCGATGACGGCGTCGAGCACCTCGTCGGGCACGTTGAGCGGACTCTCGTTCGCAGAAAGCAACGTGTTGCTTTTCTTGTACTTGGGGTCGTAGGGCAACATCCCCACGAGCGCGTCGGCGCTACGCCGCACCTCTCTCATGAGCGTCTACTCCTCGTCGTGGTCGCAGCCACACCCGCAACCGCATTCGTGCTCGTCATCGTCCTCACCGGCGAGTTGGTTGGTCACGTACTCCATGAACTTGAGCCGCAGGTCGACCGAGCGCCCATGCGCCCACAGGCCCTCGCGTGCGGCCATTGTCATGACGGCGTCGGCGTCGGTCTCGAGCGCGTCGAACGAGTAGCTCAGCACCGAGGAGCGCTTCACGAAGTCATCGACCGAAAGCGGACTCGAGAACGCGGCGGTGCCGCCGGTCGGCAGCGTGTGGTTGGGGCCGGCCGCGTAATCACCCACGGCCTCGGGCGTCCAGGGGCCGAGGAAGATGGCGCCGGCATTGCGCACCGCACCCAGCAGCTCCCACGGGTCCGACATGTTGATCTCGAGGTGCTCGGGCGCGATGACGTTGACCGCGTCGAAGACCTGCGTGAGCGTCTGGCATACGACGACGAGCCCATGTTCGAGCGACGCGCGCGTGATGTCGGCACGCGGCGATTGCTCGAGCAGCGCGTCGAGCGCGGCGTCGATGTCATCGAGCATGCCCTCTTCGGTCGTAATTAGGTAACAAGTTGCCTTTGGATCGTGCTCGGCTTGCGCCATCAGGTCGATGGCGACGAACTCGGGCACGGCCGTCTCGTCGGCAAGCACGCAGACCTCGGAAGGACCGGCAATCATGTCGATGCCCACATCGCCGTTGACGAGCTTCTTGGCCGCCGCAACAAACGCGTTGCCCGGCCCGGTCACCTTGTCGACCTGGGGGATGGTCTCGGTGCCGTAGGCCATGGCGGCGATGGCCTGGGCGCCGCCCACCTTAAAGATGCGGTCCACGCCGGCGACGCTTGCCGCAGCCAGCGTATACGGGTTGACCGTGCCATCCTTGGACGGCGGCGTGCACATGATGATCTCGTCCACACCGGCCACGCTAGCCGGAATCGCGTTCATGAGCACGGTGGAGGGGTACTGGGCGCGTCCGCCGGGCACGTAGATGCCCGCACGCTCGAGGGCCGTGAAGCGCTGTCCGGTGATAGCACCGTCGTCACGCGTCGTGAACCACGACTGCTGCAGCTGGCGCTGGTGGAAGTCGACGATGTTATCGGCCGCATATTCGATCGAGCGCAGGAGCTCCTCGTCGACCGTCGCGAGCGCGGCGTCGATCTCCTCTTCGCTCACCTCGAGCTCATCGAGCGTCACGCCGTCAAAGCGCTCCGAATACGCGCGTAGGGCCGCGTCGCCCTCGCGTCGCACGGTATCGACGATGTCGGTGGCCGCCTTGAGCGCCTCGGCGTCAAAGGCGCTATCGCGCTCGAGCAACGACGCGTCGAAGCTCTGCCCTTCCTCCAGTACGATGGTCCTCATTTCATATCCTTCCTCATATGAGACACATTGGACAGGTACATCTGTCTCTTTGCATGCAATGAGACAGATGTACCTGTCCAATGTGTCTCATTAACCCGCATCTTCTAACTCAAGCTCACATCACGGTCGCGGGTCAGCTCCTCGAGTCGCGTGGCCAGCTCGCGCACGCGCACGTCGGTGCGCACGGATGCGGAATTGGCGATGAAGCGCGCAGTCGACGAGAGGACCTCGTCCACGATACGCAAGTTGTTCTCGCGCAAGGTCGTGCCCGTCGCCGTGATGTCGACGATGCGGTCGGCCATGCCCACGAGCGGCGCGAGTTCGATGTTGCCGTGCATCTTGATGACGTCGACCTGCACGCCTTTCTCCTCGAAGAACGCCCGCGTGATGTTGGGGTACTTGGTCGCGATGCGCAGCACGCCCAGACGCTCGTAGTTCTCCTCGGCCAGGCCACGGCGCTCCTCGGGCTCGGCCACGATGAAGCGACAATAGCCGAACTTGAGGTCGACGAGCTCCATGACCGACAGCCCCGCCTCGACGAGCGTATCCTTGCCGCAGATGCCGCAGTCGGCACCACCGTAGGTGACGAACACCGGCGCATCCGTGGGTCGCACGATGATGAAGTCGACGCCCGGATTCGAGATGATGAGGCGTCGGCCCGGATCGGCAAGGCCCGTGGTATCCAAGCCCGCCTCGGTGAGCAGCTCGACGGCATCGCCAAAGAGCGAGCCCTTCGAAACGGCTATGCGCAGGTTTCTCTGCTCCATGTCACTCACCACCCAATTCGACGCGCACGCCCTGCTCGCGCAAGCGCGCGGCGCGCGCGAAGAGCTCGTACGGATCATCGCCGGAGAGCACCTGCTGCGCACGGACGTCGGGCGGCGTTGCGCCCTGCGCCTCGATGGCGGCGAGCACGCGCTCCAGGCCGATGGCAAACCCGGCCGCCGGCTCCGTTCGCCCGCAGGCGGCCAGCGGCCGGCTTGCCCGC
>UQUH01000072.1 GCA_900544245.1 uncultured Coriobacteriaceae bacterium
TGCTGTGCTTTGTCCCGGGAAATGAGACAGCTGTACCTGTCCAATGTGTCTCATCCCATCAGGAGGGTCTTGAGAAAGGCGATGCTACGCAGGTCGAAACCGGCATGCTCGCGCACCCACATGTGCGCGAGGTCGAGCAGCTGGATCTCGGGGTAGGCCTCGATTTCGCCGAGCTGCGCGAAGGTCGAGAACAACAGCGTCTCGACCCAGCCCGCCGCCTGCGGGTCGATGGTCGTGCAGATGCCCAGACGCGCAAGGCACGCGTCGCACAGTGCACCGCCATAGCCCACGTCGAAGGCCTGCACGTGCTTGATGGGGCTACCGCATAGGGCGCATTCGCGAACGGCTGGTGCAAAGCCCTGCATGGCCATCGCCTTGAAGAGGAAGGCGGCCGCGATGAGAACGGACTGTCGCGCGGGATGGTCCGCCATGGCGCGCAGTGCCGCGGCACTCATCGCGTACATGCGCTCACCCAGCACGACGCCGTCACGTCCGAGCTTCTCGACGAGTTCGGCGGCGACACTGGCGCTCGCGGTGCGTTCGAGCTCGTCGCGGATCGCCGCGTTCGTGGCAACGGTCTTGACCTCGCGCACGATGTCGAGCGACTTGCCCTCGTGCAGGAGCAGGTCGGCCTCGCAGAAGAGCTCGAGACGCGCCCCGATGCGGTTGCCCGGCTTGCGCAGTCCCTTGGCGACGGCACGCACCTGACTCCCGTCGGAGGCGAGCATGGTGACAATGACATCGGTCTCGCCGAGCTTGGTGTGCCTGAGGACGATACAGCGCTCGTTATAGGCCTTCGCCATAGCCGAATTTCCTGACCTGTGCGGCGTTCTGGCGCCAGTCCTTCTTGACCTTCACCGTGAGATCGAGATGCACCTGGCAGCCGAAGATGCGTTCGAGGTCCTCGCGCGCCTGCGTGCCTATCTGCTTGATCTTGGAGCCCTTGGCGCCAATGATGATGCCCTTCTGGCTATCGCGCTCGACATAGATGACCGCCCAGATGCGCATGAGGCGACGGTCTTCGATGCGCTCGATGTCCTCGACGGCGACCCCGACCGAATGGGGAACCTCGTCGAAGGTCGAACGCAGGATCTTCTCGCGAATGAACTCGGCGATGAGCACCTCGTCGGAAAGGTCGACGCCCGTATCCTTGGGAAACCAGCGCGGGCCCGTGGGAAGCAGGCTGTAGACCACGTCGATGAAGTCATCGAGGCCACGGTTGTGCTTGGCTGAGACGACGACCTCGGCATCGAAGTCGCACAGGCCGCGTGCCTGCTCGAGGCGTTCGGCGATGACGGGCTTCTTGACGAGGTCGGCCTTGGATATGACGAGTATCTTGCCGCAGGAAAGCTCGTTGACGTGATTCGCGATCCACTCGTCGCCGGTGCCGACGGGCTGGGACGCGTCGATGAGGAAGGCGATGACGTCGACGTCGGCCAACGCCTGAAGGGCCGATTCGTTGAGCTCCTCGCCCAGCGCGTCCTTGGGTTTGTGGATACCCGGCGTGTCCACGATGATCATCTGCATGTCACCGGTGTCGTAGACAGCCCGGAAGCGATGGCGCGTGGTTTGCGGCGTACGCGAGGTGATGGCGAGCTTCTCCCCCATGATGTGGTTGAGCAACGTCGACTTGCCGGCATTGGGCCTGCCGACGAGCGTCACGAAGCCACTGCGAAAGGTATCGGGGTCGACCGACTCGCCGGTACCGTCGCTGATACCGGCCGCCTTGAGCATCTCGTCCAGATCTGACATGCCGCCTCCCTACGAGAACATGTTCACGAGTGCGGTCCCGTAGACGATGAGACCGGCGATGACCGAGGTGATCGCGAGCACGAGCACGGCTCCGGCCGCCGCATCCTTCGCGACCTCGATGAGATGATGGTATTCGGGGCAGACCTTGTCGCAAAGCGCCTCGATCGAGGTGTTGAGCACCTCGGCGGCAATGACCATGCCGATGCAGACGATGACGACGCACCATCCCCAGGGCTCGACGCGCAGCGCCCAGCATGCCACGAGCGCGGCGATGGCAAAGACGAGATGCACCTTCATGTGAACCTCGCTCATGAACGCGCGGCCGATGCCGGAAAAGGCGACGGCGAAGCTCCTGGCTTGAGACTGGTTCTTCATCAGCGTATTCCCGTCAGACCATAGGCATCGAGGATTTCCTTCTCGAGCGCCTCCATCTCGAGCGCCTCATCCTCGTCAATGTGATCGTAGCCGAGCAGGTGCAGCAGCGAGTGGACGAGCATGAGCGAGGCCTCCTCCTCGAAGCCCGTACCGAATTGCGCGCGTTGCCCATCGACGACGTCGAGTGCGATGACGACGTCGCCAATCTGGATCGGCTCGTCCTCCTCGTACGTGTCCCACGGGTCGTCGCACTCGAAAGAGAGCACGTCAGTCGGCTTGTCGATTCCGCGGTACGTGCGGTTGAGGTCGTGTATCTCGTCGACGCCCACGAGGCTGATAGACACCTCGCAGGCATCGGGGGCCTCCATGTGCTCCAAGGCGAACGTCGCGAGACGTTCGATGGCCTCGTCATCCCAGCTCGCCTCTCCCCCGCGCCTGTCAATCGTGATGAGCACGGTCTACTCCAACCCCTCGATGCTTTGCTGCACGCCATGGGCAGCCTCGTCGTAGGCCCGTACGATACGCGCCACCAGATTGTGGCGCACGACGTCGGCACCCGTGAGGTCGATGAAGGATATCTCGTCGATGCCGCCGAGTATGTCGCGCACGCCCTTGAGTCCGGAGCTTCCCGTGGGAAGGTCGACCTGCGTGGCGTCTCCGGTGATGACCATCTTGGACCCGAACCCCAGGCGCGTGAGGAACATCTTGAGCTGCTCGGGCGTGGTGTTCTGCGCCTCGTCGAGAATGAGAAAGGCATCGTTGAAGGTGCGTCCGCGCATGAACGCGAGCGGGGCGATTTCGATGACGCCCTGCGAGATGAGCTGATTGCCCTTCTCCATGTCGGTCATGTCGTAGAGGGCATCGTAGAGCGGGCGCACGTACGGATCGATCTTCTCGTCGAGCGTGCCGGGTAGAAAGCCCAGGTTCTCACCGGCCTCGACTACCGGACGCGTGAGGATGATGCGACCGATTTCCTTGCGTTTGAGCGCGGCGATCGCCATGGCCATGGCCAGGTAGGTCTTGCCCGTGCCCGCTGGCCCGATGGCAAAGGTCACGGTGCTGTTGCGTATGGCATCGCAATAGCGCTTCTGCCCGCTCGTCTTGGGACGAATCGCGCGTCCTCGATAGGTGAGCAGCGTGTCCTCGCGCAGGAAGTCCGGGGAATAATCGGAATTGCGCAGCACCTCGGCGATGCGGCGCACGTCATCTTGCGTGGGGACCTTTCGGGCCTCGACCATCTCGAGCAGGTCGGCGATGAGCGAGGATATAACGGGAATGTCAAGCGCGTCACCACTCGCGACGACACAGTCGGGATGTAGGGAAATGGCAACGTCGAAGAGGTCCTCGATGGTTCGCAGGTTGGCATCCTGCGGACCGCAGAACATGGCGAGATCGACGCCATCGGGCAAGGCGATCCTGACTTGGCTCGACTGCATCAAGACGACCTTCCTAAACGGGCGTCACGCGGTGGCTTGTACGCGGGACAGGGATAATCGCGGTATTCGAGATTCGAGAGAATCTCCTCGACCCATGCGTCGATGGGGACGTCTTGCTCGGCACGTTCGCAATCGACGATGCGCGCGTGCGTCTCGGGCGAACGGGGCATGAACAACGTGCAGCAATCGTCGGCCGGTCGCGACGAGATCTCGAAGGTCCCGATGCGCTTGGCGACGTCGATTATCTCGAGCTTGTCGCTGCCGATGAGCGGACGCAGAACGGGGATATCGACGACGGCGTTGACGGCGGCGATGTTCTCGAGGGTCTGGCTGGCGACCTGGCCAAGTGACTCGCCGGTCACGAGCGCCTTTGCCCGCTCGATACGCGCGATGCCCTGCGCGACGCGAAACATGAGCCGCCGGTACAAGACGATGCGCAGTGGCGGGCACTCGCTCGCGATGGCCTTCTGGTATTTGCCGAAGGGCACCGTGTATATGCGGCCTATGCCACCTGCAGGGGCAAGCGCGTGCGCGATATCGTCGACGATGTACTCGCTCGCGTCATCGGTCACGGGAGCACCCGAGAAATGCACGCCGACGATGACGGCACCGCGTTTCATGAGCTTCCACGTCGCGACGGGACTGTCGATGCCGCCGGACATGAGGCTGACGACCTTGCCGGCCGAACCCACCGGAAGTCCCCCTATCCCCCGGTCGCTACGCGAGAAGACGTAGGCGCTACCCTGAATGATCTCGACGTGGACCTTGACGTCAGGATCCTTCATCTTGACCTTCTTGTCAGGGGCAAACGCGCATAGATGCGCACCGACAAGCTGGTTGAGCTGCATGGAGTCGATGGGGTAGTCGGTGTTCGAGCGTCGGGCGACGACCTTGAACGACTCGAACTCGCCGCAATCCATCATCGCGAGCTCGGCACAGCGGTTGTACTCCTCGGGCTCGCGCGCACAACGCCAGCCCCGCGAGACACGTGCCACGCCGGGAACCTGGAGCAGGATTTCGGCAGCGGGCTCGAGGTCATCGGCGTTTTCGAAGACGACGAGGAGATGACCCGAGATGCGACAGACCTCCTTGAGCTCAAAAGCAACGAGCGCCGCCTCCATGTTGCTGAGGAGACGGTGCTCGAATGAGGCACGATTGCGGCCCTTGAGGCCGACCTCGTGGTAGTGAACGAGGCAGATACGCTCGAACAAGCGCTCCCCCTAGTCCCTATCGTTCATGAATGCCGTCTTGTCGTAGGAGACCTCGCCGCGGGCGATTTCCTCCATGGCAAGCGACAACGGCTTGCGGCCGGCAAACTCGGCAATCTCGCTGACGGACTGCAGGGCGACGGCACGATCGCGCTGGCCGCGCATCATATCGTTGATGTCGCGCGCACGCTTGGATGCGATGGCGCAAAGCAGGTACTTGTCCTCATCGGTCTTATCGAGAAGGGTGTCAATACGTGGTTCGACAATGGACATATGCGGTAAGCTCCTCAAATGAACGATTTTTGCTTTGAATCGACCTAAGATTCTAACACGTGGGAAAGCTCTTTGGTAGCCCTCTCCAAATCATCGTTGACGATGATGTAATCGTACTCGGACGATGCCTCCATCTCGCCTGCCGCGTTGGCGAGACGTCGGACGATGACGTCCTCGGAATCGGTCGCCCGACCGCGCAGCCTTCGCTCGAGCTCGTCGAGCGAAGGCGGTGCTATGAAGACGAGCTTCGCCTGCGGAAGCTTCCCGAGCACTTGGAAGGCACCCTGCACGTCGATCTCAAGCAAGACGGTATCGCCCGCGGCAAGGTGTTCCTCGATGGGCGCAAGCGGCGTGCCGTAATAATTCGAATGGACCTGGGCCCACTCGATGAAGCCGTCTTTCCCGATGACGTCCTCGAACTCGTCGACGCTCATGAAGTGGTAGTGAACGCCGTCGACCTCACCTTGGCGGGGTGCGCGCGTCGTGGCCGATATGGACAAGACGTAATCGGGATGCTCTTCGAGCACGCGGCCGACGAGCGTGCCCTTGCCCGCTCCGGACGGACCCGATATGACGTAGAGCGCACCTTCAGCCATGCTTCGCCCAGTCCTTCCCTAGTCGAGATTCGCGGCGATTTCGTCAAATGCCGCGACGGGATCGGCCGCACGCGTGATGGGCCGGCCGATGACGAGATGGGACGCGCCGGCGGCAAAGGCTTCGGCGGGCGTGGCGACGCGGCTCTGGTCGCCGAGCGCGGCGCCCTTGGGTCGCACGCCGGGAGTGATGATGATGGCATCGGGGCCGAGTAGCTCCCTCATCTGGGCTGCCTCGATGGGCGAGCAGACGATGCCGTCGAGCTTGGCCTCGTGGGCGAGGCGGGCGAGGGGCTCCACCCGCTCCGCCGGGGGGGAGCTGCATGA
>UQUH01000073.1 GCA_900544245.1 uncultured Coriobacteriaceae bacterium
CTGGATAAGCCCCTGCTTCACGGGATGCGAAACATCGGCGGTGGCCGCCGCGTTGGGCGCCGACCCCATACCGGCCTCGTTCGAGAAGAGACCTCGCTTGATGCCCCACATGATCATCGACCCGGTGAACCCACCGGCAAGCGACGTGAAGTCAAACGCCTGGCCAAAGACGAGGCCGAGCGCGGCGGGGACATCGCCCAAATTGGAGACGCACGTCCAGATGGCGATGAGGATGTAGGCGCCCGCCATGATGGGAACGATCCAGGAGGTGATGATCGAGATGCGATGTATGCCGCCGAAAATCACGACGGCGACCGCGACGACAACGAACAGGCCGATGATGGCGTTGACGACGGTCTCATGACCCTCGATGACGTAATAGTCGATGGCCGAGGCCATGTTGTAGGTCTGCAGACCGTTGAACCCCAGGCCGAAGCAGAGGATGAGGGCGATCGCGAAGACGATGCCGAGCCAGCGCTTTCCGAGCGCGAGTTGGATGTAGTACGCCGGCCCACCGCGAAACGTGCCATCGGGATTGCGCACCTTCCAGATCTGGGCGAGCGTGGACTCGATGAACGCCGAAGCCGCGCCGATGATGGCCATGAGCCACATCCAGAAGACCGCACCAGGTCCGCCGATGGCGATGGCCGTCGCGATGCCGACGATGTTGCCCGTACCCACGCGCGATGCCGTCGAGACCATGAGCGCCTGGAACGACGAGATCCTGCGCTGCCTCTTGGGCTTCGAGACGTCGGCGTAGGCGGTGCTCCCGTGTTCGTTTGCCGCACCGGGCGCCTTGGGAAGCTTGCCCGTGTCCACGGAATTCGCGACGTCATCGGAGAACTCCGTATCGGCGGCGACGCTCTTGCCGACGAGGTTGGTGAACATGTCCTTGATGTAGCGAATCTGGACGAAGCGCGTGCGTATGGTGAACCACACGCCCGTCGCGACGAGCAAGATCACCAAGATGTAGGTGTACATGAAGTCATCGATGGTTCCCGTGAAGGCAACCAGAAGATCGTTAAGTTCTCCCATGGGGTCTCCCCACTCCCTCTCATGCGCATTGTCGCAAGCCATTATATTCGCAATCAAATAACGTGACAAAGCGCCCCTTGTCACCCTTCCCCATCGCGAACCGATGGCTTACTATCATCATTTAAGCCTTAAGGAGCCGCTATGAGAATCTCAGCCTATGCCGACCTAGCCGACGTGCGCGTCATCGGCATTCCGCGCGCCCTCCTGCACTACCGCTATGGCGTGCTGTGGCAGACTTTCTTCGAAGAGCTCGGCAAGACGGTCGTCATCAGCGACGAAACCGACAAGGCCGTGCTCGAAGCCGGCATCGCGCGATCGGTAGACGAGACCTGCCTAGCCTCGAAGATCTTCCTGGGCCATGTCGTCAACCTCATCGGACGTTGCGACGCGGTCTTCGTGCCTTGCTACGCCAGTTGCGATACGCGCCGCGGCTTTTGCACGAAATTCCAGTCCATGACGGATCTCGTGCGCAACACCTTTCGCACCGAGCTGCGCGTCATCTCACTGCTCGTGGAAAACATCGGCGACGCGAAGGCGACGCGGGCTTCCTTCGTCGAACTCGGGCAGCGTCTGGGCGCCTCGTACAAAGACGCGAGACGTGCGTACAAGCTGGCAATGCAGGCCCAGGAAAGGGCAGATGAGCAGCGGGCGCGCAACCAGCGGGAAATCCTAAAGCTCATGGAGGAGTATCGCGACGTGGTGGCCGGCGACCCGGGCAAGACGGAGCAGGCGCCGCTGACCATCCTCATCGTCGCGCACCCCTACATCGCCTTCGACCAGTACATGTCGATGGACATCATCAACTCGCTGAAGCAGCTTGGCTGTACAGTGCTCTTTGCCTGCGACACCGATCATGCCAAGGCATACAAAGCGAGCCTCGAGTTCTCGTCCACCATGCCCTGGATCATCAATCGCGAGCTCATCGGCTCCATCCTCATGCTCAAAGACCAGGTCGACGGCATCGTTCTCATCAGCGCGTTTCCCTGCGGTCCCGACTCCATGACCGACGACGCCATCATGCGTTGCATACGGGGCGTACCCATACTGAACCTCATGATCGACGCCCAGACGGGCACGGCCGGCGTGCAGACACGCCTCGAGAGCTTCATCGACATCCTGCAATTCCAGCGCAAGGGAGGGTACGTTCGTGACTGACATCGAACGAGAGGGTGTACGCTCGAGAATCGCCGTCGACGGCTCCTCGTCACGTCCCTCCCAGCTCATCGCCGACAAGGCGCATGTAAAGCGACAACTCAAGGCGCTCAGGAAGACGCGTCACAAGGCGACCAAGGTCGCGTTCTTCCGCTATGGCTATTACGAGCCGGCCTTCAGGTTCTTCACGGAACGTGTACTCGATGCCGAGTTCCTACCGCTGCCCACAGCCACGCGGCAGACCATCGAGCTCGGGGAGCGTCTTTCCACCGATTACGTCTGCACGCCGTTCAAGCACATATTGGGCGATTTCATCGAGGCGCTTGACCGGGGAGCGAACGTCCTCGTCCAATTCGCCGGTCCCTGTCGCCTGGGCTATTACGGCGAACTGCAGGAGTCCATCTTGCGCGATGCCGGCTACGACTTCGTCATGCTCAACTTCTCCGAGCACAACGACCAAGGGGCGATCGGGTGGGCAAAGGACTGTCTCAGGAAGGTCAACCCGAATATCAACATTCCCCATGCGGTCGTGCAGCTCCTCGCCACGGCGAACATGGCCGTCAAACTCGACGCGGCCCGCGACTACTACCTCGCCAACGCCGGGTTCGAGTGCGAGCCGGGCTCTTTCAGACATGTCTGGGACTCCTATGCGGACGATCTGAACGCGGCGAGCTGCGATGGCGATATCAACGAGGCGTACAACCGCTGCATGGACGCGATGCGCTCCCTGCCCATCGACAAGCCGAAGAACCCCATACGCATCGGAATCGTCGGGGAGCTCTTCACCGCGTTCGACGAGCGCTCGAACCTCGGCCTCGACGAGAAGCTCCTCAAGATGCGCGTGGAGATACACCGGTACCTGAACCTCACGCATCGTTTCATCCACTACAACGAACCCAACCTGCGCGTGAGCGCGGGCGAGTACCTCCTCTACGATATGGGCCCCACCTCGACCATGACCGTCGTCGCCGCGCGCCGCTATGCCGAGCGGGGGTTTGACGGCATCGTCCACGCGAAATCGGCCGGCTGCACGCCCGAGATCGATTGCGAGCCCGTGCTGCAGCGCATCAGCGCAGACTATCGCATCCCCATCCTGTACCTCACCTACGACGCCCAGACGAGCGATACCGGATTGGACACGCGCCTCGAGGCGTTCTACGACATGCTCGCCATGAAGAAGGAGTCACGCTCATGAACTGCACTATCGGAATCGACATCGGCTCCATTTCCACGAAGGGCGTCGTCATCGACGAGAGCCACGCCATCATCGCGCGCTCCTACCTGTGGACGGAAGGAGACCCGGCCGGTGCGGCCAAGCGCGTGCTCGCCGAGCTGCGCGACCAGATCGACGAGGATGTGGTGCGCGTCATCAGCGCCGGCACGACGGGAAGCGCCCGACGGCTCGTGGGGTCGATGCTCGGCGCCTCCGTCATCAAGAACGAGATCACCGCGCACGCGGTCGGCACCACGCACCTGCATCCCGACGTGCGCACCATCTTCGAGATCGGCGGTCAGGATTCCAAGATCATCATCGTCTCCGACGGCATCGCCGTCGATTACGCGATGAACACGCTATGCGCCGCCGGGACGGGGTCGTTTCTCTCGAGCCAGGCGCATCGTCTAGGCGTGGAGGTCGAGGAGTTCGGCGAGATTGCGCTCACCTCGAAGAAACCCGCCAACATCGCGGCGCGCTGCACGGTGTTCGCCGAAAGCGACCTCGTGCACAAGATCCAGGTGGGCTACTCGCGCGAGGACATCATCGCAGGCCTGTGCCATGCGGTCGCCTCCAACTACCTGAATAACGTGGGCAAGGGCAAGAAGATCGAGGGTCCGGCCGTGTTCCAGGGCGGCGTGAGCAAGAACGTCGGCGTCGTCCACGCCTTCGAGGAGCTCCTGGGCATGCCCGTGCTCGTCGATCCGGATGGTCACCTGATGGGCGCCTATGGCGTGGCGCTGCTCGCCGCGGATGCCGGCCCGGCCACCGCAACGGGCGAAGGTCCCTTTGCCAGCGGCGCCTTCGATTTCGATGCCGCGCTCGACTTCGAGTTCGTCACGCGCGAGGTCGAATGCGGACGCTGCGCCAACCATTGCGAGATCATCTGCGTCTATCGCGACGATGCCCTCATCGACTCGTGGGGCAACCGCTGCGAGCGCGGCGCCATAGCGAGATAGCCATGGACCGTCGCCGCACATACGCGATGTTCGCCATCGTCACGCTGACCGCCGCACTCGGTGGCCTGACGCAGACGGCCATGAACTCCATGCTCAGCGGCGTCCAGGCGAGCTTCGGCACGCCCGAGAGCGTCAGCCAGTGGCTCACCACCATATACATGCTCGTCATCGGCATCACCGTTCCGCTCGTTACCCATCTCGCACGTCGTTACGCGGTGCGCACGCTCATCTTCGCCGCCCTGGCGTTCATGTTGGTCGGCGCCCTGGTCGCGGCCCTTGCGCCCGGCTTTGCCATATTGCTCGCGGCACGCGTGCTGCAGGCGATCAGCACGGGCATCATGCTGCCGGTCATGCAGACGATCGCCATGACGCGCTTTCCGGCCGGGCAGAACGCGACGGCCATGGGCATCGCCGGCATCGCGCTCGGGTTCGCACCCAATATCGGGCCGTTGTTCGGTGGCCTGCTCGTCGACTCGTGGGGATGGAGGAGCTTCTTCTGGATTCTCGCGGGCATCATCGTCGCGCTTGCACTCGCCACGCTCGCCTTCGTGCGCAAGCGCGTTCACGAGGAGCAGGAAGCCCATCTTGACTACCTTTCGGCCCTGCTTTCGACCATCGGATTCGGTTGCGTGCTGCTCTCGTTCTCGACGGCGGCATACCGCCCCGTAAGCGACCCGACCATCTGGGTGGGCATCATCGTGGGCGTACTATGCATCGTCTGGTTCATCGTCCGTCAGCGACGCGTCGAATTCCCCCTCATCTCCATGTCGATCTTCCAGTCGCGCACGTACGTGGTAAGCTTCGTCGCGCAAAACCTGCTCAACGCGTCATTCATGGGCATCACGCTCATCCTCCCGCTCTTCATCGTGAACATCGCGGGCATGACGCCGGTCGACGCCGGACTCGTCTTTCTTCCCACGACCATCCTCGCCGTCCTCTTCAACCCGCTTGCGGGCATACTGAGCGACAGGATCGGGGCGCGGCCCGTCATCGTGAGCGCCGCGATCCTCCTCGCCGGCGGCAGCACCGCGATGGCCTTCATCACCGCGGACACGCCGTTTTGGCTCGTCACCGCATTGCAGGTCGTGCGCGGCATCGGCGTGAGCTCTATCATCGGCCCGCTCAACTCGTGGGGTATGCACAAACTCCCCGCAAGGAACATGATCGATGCCGCGGCCTTCTTCACGACCGTGCGCCAGGCGTGCGCATCGTTCGGAACGGCGCTCATGATGCTGCTTATCTCGCTCGTGGGCGGTGCGCTGGGATACAACCTCGCCCTGGGCCTTTCCGCGACATTCGCCCTGGACGTGCTCATCTGCTCGGTCTTCTTCGTCCGCGACCTCGAGTCGTAAAATGGGACACATTGGACAGGTGCATCTGTCTCATTGGGAGTCATGAGACAGATGCACCTG
>UQUH01000074.1 GCA_900544245.1 uncultured Coriobacteriaceae bacterium
TCAGGGACGTTGTCTCATTTGCAAATGAGACAACGTCCCTGAGCAACTGTCTCATCCCGCTCGCACATGCGCGCGCGTTACCGTTTCGAAACCGCGCCGTACCATATCGTTACCTTTGTCATCAAGACGCAACGTGCGTGAAACCCCGTTGCCATGCACGCTCTGTAATATGGAGAGCGTCAAGGACATCCCATCCTTCTCCTCTCCCTCCCCTTGTAGCGAAGGGCCGGTTGCCAAGAGCACCGGCCTTTCGCGTTTTATGATGTCGGCTACAATACGGGACATGGATACGAGAAAAAACGCACTCTTGCTGTTTAGCAAGGTTCCCGAAGCGGGAAAGGTCAAGACGCGGCTCACGCCGATAAAAGACGGGTTCTTCGACCCGGAAGTCGCTAGCGCGCTCTATCACTGCATGCTCTTTGACGTCACCGAGTGCTGTTGTGATGCGCTGCGCGACCTCGAGCGCGCCGATGCCGAGCGCTACGCGCTCGAGAGCACCTGCGATTACCAGCCATTGCGCGACACCTACACGCTGCTCATCTCCTCGCCCGGTATCGAGCAGGAGGAGCGGATGCGCGCACTCTTCGAGGAAAGCGGCGTCTGGCCGCGCAACATCGTCTTCATCCATGATGATGGCGATAGCTTCGACGCGCATTACAACGACGCATTCGATCAGGTCTGGGCGCTTGGCTATGACACCATCTTATCGATGGGCTGCGACATGCCCGCGCTGCGTCGGAGCATCATCGTCGAGGGTTTCGAGCGCCTGCACGGGTTGTGCGATCGTCCCGGTGGAGGCATCGTGCTCGCCCCCGACCAGGAGATGGGCGTATCCGTGGTGGGGTGGACGCGTGACACGGACTTCGACCATACGGGGGTCTTCTACAACGCCGATGGTCTGACCGTGTTGCCCGCCTACATCCAGAAGGCCGATCGTCTGGGACTTCCCGCGCTCTACCTTCCCGACGTTCCCGATGTCGACACGATCGCCGACCTCAATCACAACGTGACGCTCGTGCAGGCGCTCGAGTACTGCGCGCGATTCCAGGACGACGTGACGCCGCCCTATCGCACGGCTGCCGCGCTGCGCGAGATGGGCTACACCGATATCCGCGTCATGCCCAACGAGCTACGCGACGACCGCAGCGAAATCGACGGATAGGCTTCTTCCCGCCCAAAAAAGGACGGCAACTGCACCCGAGACGAACGGGGCACAGCTGCCGCTGGCATGGGAGACGCATGCGGTCTACAGCGTCCACTGCTCCTGGTCGGTGTGGAGCAGCTCGTGGGCCTTGTGGGAAAGCGGCTCGCCCAGGAACTCCTCGTAGCAGGTCGTCACGTTGGGGTTCTCGTGGCTAAAGCGCGTCGGGCGCTTGCGGTCAAGTGCGTAGAGCGTCTGGCCGCGGTCGCCTGCCATCTCGCGCGCTTCGTGGATGGGCTGGCCACCGCCGCCGGCGCAGCCGCCCGGGCATGCCATGACCTCGACGAAGTCGTACTCGACCTCGCCTGCATCGATGGCAGCGAGTAGCTTTTCGGCGTTTGCCAGGCCGCTGGCTACGGCAACGCGCACCTCGCGACCACCCAGGTCGAAGGACTTCTCCTTCCAGCCATCCAAGCCGCGCACCTCGACGAAGGCATCGGGATCAGGGTTGGTTCCGTTGACGAGGAAGTACGCGCTGCGCAGCGCGGCCTCCATGACACCTCCGGTCGCGCCAAATATGACGGCGGCGCCGGAACCCTCGTTCATCGGGTCGTCGAAGGGCGTCTCGTCGAGCGCGGCGACGTTGACGTGCATGAGCCGTATGAGTCTGCCGAGCTCGCGTACGGTGAGCACCGCATCGACATCGGGTTCGGTTTCGCGCACCATCTCTTCGACGGCGGCCTCGTACTTCTTGGCCACGCATGGCATGCAGGACACGTTGAAGATGCGCTTGTCCATCGGACCCGACGCGACGGCGCCCGTCTCGCCGGCTGCTGCCACGGATGCGTCGTCATTGGCGCCGGTGCCGACGGGGTTGGTGCTCACGCCGATGCCCAGTCCCGCACCCTCGCGCACGCCTGCAAGCTCGTGGCCGCCTTGCCTGGGCGGCACCATGCCGAGCTTGGGACCGACGTATTCCTTGAGCAGCGCGCCGAACATCTGCTGCGGCGACTTGGCGCTCGAGAGATGGGCGAGCTTGTCGGGATGATTGATCTTGAGGTAGCGCACCCAGCCTGGGCAGCATGACGTGAACATGGGCATGGTGCCCTGTCCGCCTAAGCGTTCGAGCAGCTCGCTGCCCTCTTCCATGATCGTCATGTCGGCGCCGAAGTTGGTGTCGAAGACGTAGTCGAAGCCGAGCGCGCGGAAGGTCGCGGCCAAGCGGCCTTCGGTTGCCAGCTCCGCCGGCAGGTCGAGCGTCTCGCCCCATGATGTACGCACCGCCGGGGCGACCTGTACCGCGCACACCACGTCCGGGTCGGCGAGCGCCTCGAGCACGGCATCGATGTCGTCGCGGGCACGCAGCGCGCCGGTGGGGCAGTGGGTGATGCACTGGCCGCACAGCGTGCAACCGGCCTCCTCGATGGGCAGTCCGTCGTGCACGCCCACGTCCAGGCGCGTCGCGCGGTTTTTGATGTCCCACACGTCGCAGCCCTGCACCTTGTGGCACACCTGCACGCAGCGCAGGCAGCGCACGCACTTCGAGCTGTCGCGGATGAGCGGGAAAGCGGCATCCCAGGGCGTGAAGGTCGGTTCCTTCTCGTAGGGCACGTCGAGGATGTTGAGGTCTTGGGCGAGGTCCTGCAGCACGCAGTTGCTGTTGCGCACGCAGATCGCGCACTGCACGTCATGCTGGGAGAGCAGCAACGACACGTTGACGCGCCGCGTCTCGAGCACGCGCGGGGTGTCGGTATGGATGACCATGCCGTCTTCGAGCGGGGTGTTGCAGGCGGGCACGAGTCGCTCGACGCCCTCGATCTCGACGACGCACACGCGGCACGCGCCGATGTCGCTTATGCCCTCGAGGCCGCACAGCGTGGGCACGTAGTTGCCCGAGGCAAAGACCGCCTCGATGACCTTGGAACCTTCCGGGAGCGCGATGGGCGTTCCGTTGACCGTTGCGTTTACCATGAGAACTCCCTCCCTCCGCGAAACGCGCCTGGGCCGAACTTGTCGCACCTCAGACACCTGTCGGATTCCTGCGAAGCCTCCTGGCTGGAAAGGCCGCATTCCATCATCGCGAAGTCACGGCGGCGTACCTCCGCACTGCGCTCGGTCGTGTTGGAGCGGCCGCAGGGCATGCGGTCAGCAGCGTGAGGAGCCGGAATCTCGACATCCTGCTCGATGACGTGGTCGAAGCCGAGGAACTCGTCGATGTTACGCGCGGCGGCTTTGCCGGCGGCGATGGCGCGGATGACCGTTGCGGGGCCGCTTTCGCAATCACCTCCGCAGAACACGCCGTCCATGCCCTCGACCTGGCCGAACGGTCCGGTCACGACCTGGCCCCACTCGACCGGCAGCTCCTCTGCGCCGAGCTCGGATGCGCCGACGGCCTGGCCGACGGCCATGAGCACGCGGTCGCATTCGACGACTCGCGGCGGCGTGTCCGCCTTGACGGGCTTGGGCCGCCCGCGATCGAACTTGCCGATGACCTGGGGTTGGATCTCGAGACCTGTCACGCAGCCGTTTTCCTCGAGTACCCGCAAGGGAGCGGCGAGCTCCATGATTTCGCAGCCCTCCGCGATGGCGCCCTCGATCTCCTCGCGCTGCGCGGTCATGTCCTCGATGCGACGGCGGTAGACGACGGTGACCGACGCGGCGCCCAGACGTAGCGAGGTACGGGCCACGTCCATGGCCACGTTGCCGCCGCCTACGACGACGATACGTTGACCGGCAAAATCGTGCATGAAGCCGTCGCCGATGGCGCGTAGCATCTCGACAGCCGAAAGCACGCCCTCGGCGCTCTCGCCTTCGATGCCGAGCGTCTTCTCGTTATGCGCTCCGATGGCGATGTAGACGGCGTCGAAGTCGCGACGCAGCTCGCCCAGGGTCACGTCGTTGGGAACGGTCGTGCCCATGCGTAGCTCGATGCCCTGCGAAACGATCCAGTCGACTTCACGTTCGAGCTCGGCGCGCGGGAAGCGGTAGGCGGGGATGCCATAGCGCATCATGCCGCCCAGGTGCTCGCGCTGCTCGAAGATGACGGGGGAGTGACCCATGAGCGCGAGGTAGTACGCAGCGGTGAGGCCGGCTGGGCCGCCGCCGATGACGGCGACGCGCTTTCCGGTGGCGGGGTAGTGGAAGGGCGCCGAGGACGCGATGGGGCCACCATCGGCACCGAGTTCGAACATCTCGGGCGCGTTATCCACCGCGTAGCGCTTGAGGGCGCGGATGTTGATGGCGTCATCCACCACGCCGCGTCGACACGCGAGCTCGCAGGGATGTTCGCAGATGAGGCCGCAGGCAAGCGGGAAGGGGTTGTCCTTGCGGATGAGGCGCACGGCGTCGTCGTAGCGGCCCGCGTGGACCAGGGCGACGTAGCCGGGAATGTCGACGTGAGCGGGGCACGCCGCGCGGCAGGGCACGGCATTGCGCGGACCGGCCGTGCAGCGTCCTTGCGTGGCGTGGGAGACGAAGTCGTCGCGGAAGCCCTTCACGGCCCGCAGCACCATGGCTCCGGCCTCGTAGCCGATGGCGCAGTCGGCGCTCAGGTAGGCGTTGCGCGCCGTGCGCTCGAGCACGTTGACGTCGTGCTCGCTGGCGCGGCCATCGAGGATGGCCTCCACGAGGTTGCGCATCTGGGCAAGTCCCACGCGGCAGGAGACGCACTTGCCGCAGGATTGCGAGGCGGACAGGCTGACGAACGCGTCCGTGAGCTCGACGGGACAGGTGCCCACCGATCCGGACTGCGCCCTGCGTGCGATCGTGTCGCACACGTCCTCCATGACGGCATGCGCTGCCGTCGGGCGTTCGATTTCGATTAGTGCCATGAGGTTCCTCTCCCGAATTCATGGACAAGTGCGTAAATTTTATCGCTCGGATGAAAAGACATTGTTAACAGCATGTTTCGTCCCGCGTAAGGCAGGTTGTATATGCGTACCTACAACCTCACGATGTCGCAACCGAGCGCGGCGGCGTCGTCTTCGTCGTGGCTCGTGATGATGAGGGTGCGTCCGCTCAGCTCCCGGTTGACGAGGTCGATGCAACGCGCCTTCGTATGCGCGTCGAGCCCGGAGAAGGGCTCGTCGAGGATGACGATGGAGGAGGGATGGGCCAGTGCACGGCAGAGCTCGGCCCGTCGGCCCATGCCGCCCGAAAGCGCCCGTGCCGGCTTTGCCAGGTCCTCCTCGTCCAGGATCGCGCGGCCCATGCGCATCCCATGGCGCAGCTCACTTTCGTCGTTTGCGACGAGCGCGATGTTCTCGAGCGTCGAGGACCAGGGCACGAGCGTGCGATCCTGCAGGACCACGCTCATGGGTGGATTGCGCGTGCCGTCATGGACAACCGTGCCCGTATCAGGGCGTTCGATGCCCGCGATCATGCGCAGCAAGGTGGTCTTGCCCGCTCCCGACGGCGCCATCACGCACAG
>UQUH01000075.1 GCA_900544245.1 uncultured Coriobacteriaceae bacterium
AGTTGTACTGGTGGATGTAGCGTTTGCCCTCGGCCGGATCGATCGTGTCGAGGCGCTGCCACTCGTTGAGCATGCCGAGCGTGACGACCGAGAGGACCTGCGTCTGACCGCGCTGGAACAGGCCGGAGCCGTGGGCGCGCGGCAGGTAGTGCGGCTTGATGTAGAGCGGGCGGATCTCGTCGTTGGCGCGACCGTCGACGCGCTCGCCGGTCTCGATGATCATCGTACGCATGGCGCGCTTCTCGAGCGCCTTGCACGCCGCGGCGATCTCGCGACCCCACATGGCGCGCTCCTCGTCGGTGAAGGAGGCCTTGATCTCGTCCTTGAGCTCCTCGACCTTGGCGATGCGGAACTGCTTGTCGGCGTCCTTGAGGGCGGCCTCCATGGCCGCGTAGTATCCGTCGACCTTGTCGACGACCTCGGGGATGGGCTGGTCGAGCTCGTAGGTCTTGGGCTCGATCGTGCACTTGTCGAGGAACTTCTGCTGCTCGTCGCAGAACGCGCCGATCGCCTCCTGCGCGAACTCGAGCGCGGCGATCATGTCGGCCTCGCAGACCTCGTCCGCGCCCGCCTCGACCATGGAGATGTACTCCTTGGTGCCGGCGACGGTGAGGTTGAGGTCGGAAGCCTCGGCCTCTTCGAAGGTCGGGTTGACAATGTAGTCGATGCTGCCGTCCTCGGCCTTGGCGCGGGCGATGCGCACGCCGGCGACCGGGCCCTCGATGGGCACGTCGCCCACCATGAGGGCCGCCGAGGCGCCCATGATGGAGATGACGTCAGGCTGGTTCACCTGGTCGCAGGACAGCGTGGTAATGACGATGTGGACGTCATTGCGCATGCCGTCGGGAAAGCTCGGGCGAATGGGACGATCGACGAGACGGGCAGTGAGCGTGCCCTTCTCACTGGGTCGCGCCTCGCGTTTGAGGTAACCGCCGGGAATGCGGCCGACAGCGTACATCTTCTCGATGAAATCCACCGTAAGGGGGAAGAAATCTAGGTCACGACGCTCCTTAGACACTACGGCAGTAGTGAGCAAGATAGTGTCGCCCTGGCTGACGACGACGGCGCCCGTGGCCTGCTTGGCCAGCTCGCCGGTCTCGAGCCGGTAGCTCTTCCCGTACAGTTCGAATTCGTGCGTGATCTTGGTCATATTCTTTCCTCTGCTTCTTTCCGCCTTTTCGCCCCGTGCGAGAAGGCTCCTTTCACCGCCACGTTGGCGGATGTGACCCTTGGCGCATCCCCGGGCGAAATGGCCCCGGATGCAAGAAAAGGGCCGCGTCTAGGCGGCCCTTCCCCACTGTCTGCGACTAGATGTTGTCGCGGATACCGAGCTTTGCGATGAGCTGACGGTAGTTCTCGATGTCGCGCTCCTTGATGTAGGAGAGGAGACGGCGACGCTTGCCGACGAGCATGAGCAGGCCACGACGCGTGTGGTGGTCCTTCTTGTGGACCTTGACGTGCTCGGTGAGCTCGCGAATGCGCTCGGTCAGGATCGCGACCTGGACCTCGGCGGAGCCGGAATCGTTTGCGTCCTTGCCGAATTCCTTGATGAGCTCGGCCTTGCGTTCTTTGGAGACTGCCATATGACTAGCCACCCTTTCTTTCTCGACACCGTGTGTGACCGGCGCCTTTCCAATACGCCCGAAGCTGAGCCGACATCCAGGGTGCCGGGTGCGAGCCAAGCTGCGGGTACACACGAGCGAGAAGTATACCAGAAGATGAGGCATCTCCCCCTGCCATTTCGATCAAATGCACATACAAGTATGTGCTCGTTTAGTGAGACAGTTGCTCGATGAGACAAATGCTCTGAGCAACTGCCTCATCGGACCGTACCGACGCCACCCGTCTCATCTCATTGACAAGAAGGCACTCGTGCAAATGGTGGCATATCGTGACCAGAATATCGCGTATCATAGACAGTTAAGAGCAAGATACTAGGGAGCACGTTGCGTGAAATACCCCTTGACCTGCGAATATATGCGTCTGAACGGCGTGTTTTCGAACCCAAAAACTGGGCAACCAGCTCCTCCGAAACTTGTATCATGGACATATCGTGCGGAAGATACTAAGCGTTTTCTCTCCCAGACGACCAAGTGAGGAGGATATCGCTATTTTGGACGTTTTCCAGACAGATCGAAGCCAGCGGATGCCAAGATTTTCAGCAATACTGGACAGTTCTGACGAAGATACATTAGGCACACTATCTAATTTCTAAGGCAGTTTTTGACCTTTTAAGCCATAAGTTGCTCATAAGGGCAACGAGCGAAAAACACACCCTGCAGAGCGTGCTGACGCCAGCTTCGCGAAATGCGTTGCTATACGCCGTATGCGGGGATGATATACACGCGCTCATGCATGCTGTGACCCAGTTTTTCCCGAACCGCAGCGTCAACGAAAAAAATTTTCGCTTTTTTTGGCCCATGTGCACCCGACATCGCAAAACAAGCCGAATCAGACGCCTGAGCAGGGGTTTTGAGCCACACACCCCTCGATGCTGCATGATGGCGATCTTACGCATGACTGCGTTGAGGGTACGTTGAGCTGTGCAGAGAACCCATCGTTACGAATCCTCGTCACAAGCTGCGCGAAAACCGCCATCATGCAGGTGCATGAAAATGTCCGAATTGGACACATTTTCTGCAACTGGGTAAGATAGTACACCTTTTAAGGCAAAAATCAAGTGGAATTTATATGGTATTAACGTCATTTTATTATATTTGGGTAGTTTGAGAACGATTCATTCATATCTCGGCCAAGCGCCTAATCGCATCCCTAGAACCAGGACAGGGGCAGTACCCACAAGCCCACGATACCACCCACGATGGCCACGAGCGCACCCGCGATGACGTCTTTGGGGTAATGAACGCCCCCGATGACGCGTATAGCAGCCATGAAAACCCCGCATACGAGCAAGAACACGCCCAACGGCACGCAATACGCCAACCAGCACATCGCGATCATGAAGATCGAGAAGATGTGCCTGCTCGGAAATGACCTCCCCTTCGTGCTCTTGTGCATGAGCGGATCGATTTCGAGCGCCTCATATGGCCGTGGAGCGTCGTAAAGACGACGAAAGGCACTGAGGCCCACGAAAAGCACGGCGGGCGTTAGAATCGCTCTCAGGAGCTCTGCCGGCTCATGCAATGCCAAAAGCACCAGCAGGACCGGATAGAGCACGTAGCAAAGCCACTTGAGTCCGTCATTGACGAGCGTCAGCATCCGCAGGGCAGATGGGTTGTCGCGAAACGGTCGCGATATGGCCTCGTATCGCTCCTCGTTCACGGGCGGGCACTCCCCCGCCCCATCACCGAAAGCGCTGCCGCGAGCTCGTCTACTGACGCGGCGACCTCGAGATACGAGCGCATCTCGGGCGTCATGAAGCCATGCTCGAGCATGCGCTCGAAGCTCGCGACGAGCTCGTCATAGTATCCATTGACGTTGAGGAGAAACAAATAACCAGGCGGTGTGCCTAATTTAACGAGCGACATGATCTCGGAAAGCTCCTCGAACGTCCCCGGTCCTCCCGGCAACGCGATGAACACGTCACCGAGCTCGATCATCTTGGCCTTGCGCTGCGCCATTGTCTCGACGCGATAGAACTCGGTCAGACGCCCCGACGGCGGCTCCCTGTCGGCCAGGATGTCGGGTAGCACACCGACGACGCGCCCGCCCGCATCGAGGACGACATCCGAGAGCAACCCCATGAGGCCGACGTTCGTCCCGCCGTACACGAGCGTGTGACGATGCGCGCCGATCCAGGCGCCCAGCTTGCGCGTCTCCTGCGCGAAATCCGGGTCATGCCCCAACGACGAGGCGCAGTAGACCGTGATGTTCACGCGCTACTCCTGCTTCGTGCAGGTCATGGTTTGGCCGCTTTCCTCGAACGTGAGCGCACCCTCGGAAAGCGTTGCCGGAATTTCCTCGTAGCCCTCGAACGTGATTGCGCAGGTGTCCTCCCCCGTCGGCTTCCAGGTGCCCGTCAGCGTCGTCTGGCCGGCGAGGTCGAAGGTCGCCTGGTCCTCCTCGTCGGCAAGCGTGAGGGTGAGGTGCTTGTCCGCGGCGGCGAGCTGCTCGATCGTGGGCGTCAGATCCGCCCCGGTGCTGTCCGTCATGGACGTCACGTTCCAGGTACCGACGAAGTTGGGCTTGTAATCGGGCCCGCACGCGGCGAGCGTCAGGCACAGCACGGACAGGCAGAGCGCACTAATAATACAAGCGACGAATCTCTTCATGTTCATTCACATCCCCGTTTGCAGGTGCATTCGGCTTTTGGGTGGCCTTAATGATACCCGAACGGGGAGACAGGAAAACACCCCGGCGCCCCAACCATCGGCGCACGTGAAAAAGGCAAGCCCCTAAGGGCTTGCCTTCTCGAGGTTTCGCTTGGAAACGGCGTTTCTTAGCAGGCCTGCTTGCGCACGCGGCGGGCCAGGATGGCGAGGGCGGCGAAGACGATCATGATCAGGGTCGCCGTGGAGGCGCTCATGCCCGTGGTCGTATCGCCGGTGCTCGAGCCGGCCGAGGAGCCGCCTGCGGAGCTACCGCCATTGCCGTTGCTGCCGGAGTTCAGGCCCGAATTGACCTGGCTGTTGTTGCCGTTGCCATTGTCACCGTTGTTGTTATTGTTGTTGTTATTATTGTTGTTGTCGCCGTTGTTATCGCCGTCGGTCTTTTCATCCGTGTACACCAGCGCGTAGGTCGAGAACTGGTCCGTGATGAAGGTGAGCGTTCCGACCTTCGTCGTGGCGTCATAGGCATAGGTCGGCGTCAGGAGCGTCGCCTGGCTGCCATGCAGCGCGATGATCTTGAACGTGCGCTTGTAGCCCGAGGGAGCGGCGAGCAGACCGTTGGCCAGCGTGAGCCTGATGGTCACGCGCTGCGCCGTGTCGGTGATCTTCTTCTCGGCGTCATCGCCCACCTTGCCGTACAGCGAGATATCCATGTAGTAGGCCAGCGTGTTGGCGCCCTTTGCGGCGTTGATCAGCGAGCGATCCGACGTGGAGACGTCGTTGGCGGAAAGCTCCTTGGTCACGAGCCTGACGGAGGCGTTCGTGCCGTCGTTGATCTTCTTCATCTCGTCGCTATCGGACTTCCAGACCTGTTTGGCGAGGTCAGAGCCGCTCGCGGTGAGATTGCCGCCCAGGAAGTTGGTCGTCGTGTTCGTTGAATTAGACACGACACCCATTTTCGTCCACTTCGCCGTGAGCGTCACGGAGCCGGCCGGCATCTTGAACTCGGCCTGTGCGGACGTCACGTTGGGCGTCAAGGTGACGGCCTTGTCGCACACGACCGTCCAGCCATCGAACCTCAGGGTGCTGGGGGGTGCGCCCGTGATCCTGGAGAAGAGTTCTCAAGGAGGATCAGGTGTCG
>UQUH01000076.1 GCA_900544245.1 uncultured Coriobacteriaceae bacterium
ATCTACAATGCGCGGGTTGCGTTTCGTCGCAAAAAGGCCCGCCGATAACGGCTACCTGACCATCGACAAGCCCAAGAACGGCTTCCAGATGACCTTGACCGACCTGGGTCGCGAGGTCATCAAGAAGCGCCTCGAGGCGGAGGACAAGGCCGCCGATGAGATTCTCGCGGGGCTCTCCGACGAGGAGAAGGCGCAGCTGACGTCGCTGTGCGAGAAGATCTGCCAGACCGCCGAGGACATGGGCGTGGATTACTCCACCATCCAGAAGAAGCGCGGCAAGAAGCTCTGCAAGCGGCATCACGGCAAGGGCCAGGGGCGCGGGCGCCATCATGGCCATGGACATGGGTGTCATCACGGTTCTCCCCAGTACGTCTTCGTCTTCGAGGGCAATGGGGGATGCAATCACATGCATGGCCACAAGCACCATGGCCACAAGCATCAACACAGCCATTGCCATCAGGGCAAGTAGCGCCAAGGAGTTCTGTGCAGGACATGGCGGGCCGGGAACCTCTCGAGGCTTCCGGTCCGCCTTTCGTTTGGGTACGGCTCGGGTTCCTTCGGGGAGGCAAGGGCCTCGCGTCGTCTCGTCCCTTTTGTCGCGGTGCCGTTCTATACTGCATGCATGCAGTATCACGACTTCGGTAAGGGAGCGATCCATGGAAGAGGTTTACGAGTTTCTGAAGGAGACGGCGCCCACGTACTACCTGGCCACGGTCGAGGACGGCAATCCTCGGGTGAGGCCCTTTGGCACCATCGACTTGTACGAGGGCAGGCTCTACATCCAGACGGGCAAGAACAAGAAGGTCTATCGGCAGATCCTCGATCATCCCGAGGTCGAGCTCTGCGCATGCGCCGGCCCCAAGTGGTTGCGCGTGACAGGGGAGCTCGTGCCCGATGACAGCGTCGAGGCCAAGAAGCACATGCTCGACAACTACCCCGCCTTGCGTGGCATGTATGACGAGAACGACGACAACACCATCGTCTTGTACTTCAAGAACGCGACGGCGACCTTCGAGTCCCTGGCAGATGGCTCCAAGCGCACCATCGGTTGGTAGGGGAGACCTTGACTTGAAGTCCGCTTCAAGGAGTACGGTCATCCCGATTTCCCAAGTGAAAGGAACGTCATGGAAAAGGCAAAGGTCTACTTCACCCGCGAGATAAGCCCCGAAAACGTCGTGCGCATGTATGAGATGCTGGGCGTCAAGCTACCTGGTAAGGTCGCCGTCAAGGTGCACTCCGGCGAGGAGGGCAACCAGAACTACCTGCATCCCGAGTTCATGCGTCCCATGGTCGAGGAGGTCGATGGCACCATCGTCGAGTGCAACACCGCCTACGACGGCGCGCGCGACACCACCGAGAAGCACGAGAAGCTCATGGCCGCTCACGGGTGGACCGATTACTTCGACGTGGACATCATGGACGCCGATGGCTCCGATCTCGTCTTTCCCATCGAGAACGGACGCGTGCTCAGCGAGAACCTCGTGGGCGGCCATCTGGCAAACTACTCGAGCATGCTCGTGCTGTCGCATTTCAAGGGACATCCCATGGGAGGCTATGGCGGCGCGCTCAAGCAGCTTTCCATCGGCTGCGCCTCCAACGAGGGCAAGGTGAACATCCACACCGGTGGCGCCACGCGCAAGCAAGGCGAGTTCTGGGACAAGCACGCAGAGCAGGATGACTTCCTGGAGGCCATGGCCGAGGCGGCCGAGACCGTGGTGAACCACTTTGGCAGCAACTTGGCCTACATCAACATAGCCTGCAACCTGTCGGTTGACTGCGACTGCTGTGCCGTCGCCGAGGATCCCTGCATGGCCGACATCGGCATCTTCGCCTCCCTCGACCCGGTCGCCATCGACCAGGCATGCATCGATGCCGTGAAGAACTCGGATGATCCGGGCCGTGATCACCTGCTTGAGCGCATCGATTCCAAGCACGGCACCAAGACCATCGACGATGCCGCGCGGCTTGGTTACGGCACGAAGGAGTACGAGCTCATCGAGGTTGGTGCTGGCCTTGACGTCGACGGTAGCAGCTTCAGCGTGAGGGATTAAATCCAATATATTCCATGAACGGTATGAAATAATCTGCGAACGGTGTATACTATGGGTATGCAATATGCGTTGCAGAGAATAGGAGCTATGCCATGGAATACGTAACGATGGTAACCTTTCCGGTCGAGAGCCAGGCATACGAGGCGTTTTCCCACCTCAAGAACAAGCCGGTCACATCGTCTTACACGATTCTCCAGATGGTCATCGTGAAGAACATCGATGGAAACGTCGTGCCCAAGGACGGGTTCGATTCGGGTCAGGACACGACGGATGACACCTGGATGGGCGGCCTGCTCGGAGCGGCCGTGGGCATACTCGGCGGCCCCATCGGTATCCTGCTCGGCGGTGGCGTGGGGTTACTCGCGGGAAGCCTCGTCGACGAGAGCGATGCCGCGGATAACACCTCACTGCTCGCCTACAGCAGTCGCTCGTTGCTTCCGGGGCAGACAGCCCTCATCGCGCTCGTGCAAGAGGATGATTCCGCGGATTTCGACATGCAGTTCGAGGGCATGGACTGTGCGGTCATGCACTGGGATGCCGCCGAGATCGCCGATGAGGTCGATCAGGCCGACCAGATCCAGAGGGAGCTCGCCAAGGAGGCCCGCGATAAGCTGCGCGCCCAGCGCAAGGCAGACCGGCACGAGGCCATCGAGAAGAAGCGTGCCGAGATCAAGCAGAAGTTCGAGGACTTCAAGAAGAGCCTCTAGAAGCGGATGCTTGCGACAATTCCAGGGTGGTTCCCCAGAGGGAGCCACCCTGTTTTCTTTCACGTATCGAATTCATTATGCTAAGCTCAGGAGCATGCTAAAGACGCGAAAGGGGCGTTCATGCAAAGCACCATACGCTTGGCCATCGACGGCATGCATTGCGCGAACTGCGCGGCCAGCATCGAGAAGCACTACCGGAATACGCCGGGCGTCATCGACGTCGCGGTGAACCTCGCCAACAACACGGGGCAGGTCACCTTCGACACGGACGCGGCGACGGTTGATGACATGCTCCGCGTCTTCGACGACCTCTCGTTCACCGCGGAGCTCATCGACGATGATGCCCCGCTGGTTGACGAGGAGCGCCGGGCAAGGGAGGCCGCACGCGCACGGCACGACCGCAACGTCTTCATCACCTCGCTGGTACTCACCATCGTCATCTTCTGCACAGGCATGCTTCCCGGGGCCCATATGGGCATCGGCGGTGCGCTCGCGTCGTTGTTCGTGTCGAATCCCACGCACGTCCAGGCCATGTTCGCCACCAACATCCTCATGCTCGTCCTCACCGTGCCCGTGCAGTTCGGCTGTGGTGCGCGCTTCTACAAGGGGGCGTTCGCATCGCTCAAGAGCGGGTCTGCCAACATGGACGTGCTCGTCGCACTCGGCACCACGATTGCGTTTCTCTTCTCGCTGTGGATTACGTTTCTGCCGGTCGTTCGCGGGGATTGGACGAGCCATGAGTCGATTGCCATCAACAACGGCATGCCGTACTTCGAGACCTGCGCGATGCTCATCACCTTCGTGCTCCTCGGCAAGATTCTCGAGACGCGCGCGAAGGGGGCGACCAACCAGGCCATCGAGTCACTCATGAACCTCGCTCCGCCGACAGCCCGGGTCGACCGCGGGGGAGCCGTGGTCGAAATCCCGCTGTCCGCCGTCGCCATCGGCGATGTCGTCCTCATTCGTCCGGGCGAGAAGGTGCCCGTCGATGGCGTCGTGATGCAAGGCGCATCGGAGGTCGACGAGTCCATGCTCACCGGCGAGGCGCTTCCGGTTGCCAAGCGCGAGGGCGACGAGGTGACCGGTGGCACACTCAACACGACGGGTGCGCTCGAGGTGAAGGCCGTGCGCGTGGGCGCCGATTCCACCTTGGCGCGCATCGTACGCGCCGTGGAGGACGCACAGGGGTCCAAGGCCCCGGTCCAGCGCCTTGCCGACAAGATCGCGGCCGTGTTCGTCCCTGCCATCCTCGTCATCGCGGCCATCACCTTCTGCGTATGGTTCTTCTTCGTTCCGCCCAACTCACCTGACGCGCTGTTGCAGCAGGCCCTGCTGCCTGCCATCGCCGTGATCGTCGTGGCGTGCCCCTGCGCACTCGGCCTGGCGACGCCCACGGCGCTCATGGTCGGCATGGGCAAGGGCGCGCAGCTCGGCATCCTCATCAAGGATGGCGAGGTCCTCGAGCGCGTATGCAAGCTGAGAAACGCCATCATGGACAAGACCGGCACCATCACGCGCGGCGCTCCCGAGGTCATCGCCTGTGATGTGCCGGCCGACGCGTTGCGCCTGTCAGCCGCGCTCGAGGCGAAAAGCGAGCATCCGCTGGCCCGTGCCGTCGTGCTTTACGCAGCGCGTAGTGGAGCGCTGGGGGAGGATGTCGCCGTGCAAGAGCCGGGAAGCGAGGGCTTTGCCGTCGCGTTGTCGGCCGCCTTGCCGGAGCCGGAGAGCTTCGAGGCCGTTATCGGTTCGGGTGTGACCGGCATCGTCGAGGGGCATGAGGTCTTCGTCGGATCCCGCGTGGTCGTGGACGGCGTCGACATTGGTGGCTTCGACTTTGCCGACGCGCCCAAACCCGATGCGCGCGAGACGATCGGGACGCTCGCGAATGAGTATCACGTCGACTCCTACATGGTGACGGGCGATGGGGAAGGCCCGGCCCTGGCAGTTGCCGAGGCGGTCGGCATTCCCGCCGCACGTGTCTTCTACGGTGTGCGTCCTCTCGAGAAGGCCCAGTGCGTGCGAGACGTGAAGGAGGCTGGTGGCGAAGACGGCGTCACGGCGTTCGTCGGAGACGGCATCAACGACGCCCCAGCACTTGCCGCAGCCGATGTGGGCATCGCCATGGCATCGGGCACGGATGTGGCCCTTGACGCCGGAAGCGTCGTGCTCATGCACAATCGCCTGAGCGACCTGGTGGTCGCGTTGCGGCTTTCCAAGGCGACCATGCGCAAGATTCGCCAGAACCTTTTCTGGGCGCTCATCTACAACTGCATCATGATCCCGCTTGCCGCCGTGGGCATCTTGGCGCCGGCGCTCGCGGGCGCTGCCATGGCCCTGTCGAGCGTGAGCGTCGTCTGCAACTCGCTACTGCTCAAGCGCTTCCGCTAGCTTCGTGCCTTGAGCTCGCCGATCGCACCGGCGACCGCGCCCGATTCGTCAACGATCAGCTGTACCGCAGGCGTGCTGTAAAGGAAGTTGACGCCATGTTCTGCCGCCTTTTCGCC
>UQUH01000077.1 GCA_900544245.1 uncultured Coriobacteriaceae bacterium
ACGACACCTGATCCTCCTTGAGAACTCTTCTCCAGGATCACGGGCGCACCCCCCGATTACGATATCGGGCAACGCGACGAGCGCTTCGACCTAGGCCCCGAATCCGACGAGGTCACTGACGAGCTTCACGGCGAAGAGGACGATGACCACGAGCATAATGGGGCGCACGATTGCCGCACCGTTCCTGCGAAAGAGGCTGGTCCCGATCCAGTTTCCCGCGATATTGAAGAGGCCGGCGACGAGACCGAGGACGGCGAGCACGTTTCCGCTTGCGAAAAACACGACGAGCGCGGCGACGTTGGTGGCGAGGTTGACCGCCTTGGTCGTTCCCTGCGCCTGCTCGAGCGGCAGATGCGCGAGCGTGGTGAGCAACAGGATGAGGAAAGTACCCGTTCCGGGCCCGTAGAAGCCATCATAGACGCCGACCGCAAACGCTATCAGTCCCGTGAGCGCGAATGTCTTCGTTCGCGAAAGCGGGCTGTCGGCAAACCCGTCCAGATCGCGCGTGCGAAACACGATATAGGCGACCAAGGGCAGCGACACGAGCATGAAGAGCATGAGCGCCACGCTATCGGCGACGAGGGCGAGGTTCGATCCCAGAAACGATCCAATCAGGCCACAGGCGACGCCGAGGATGACGAGCCACTTCACCATGTAGCCGAACATCACGTAGCGAATGGTGGCGACGGTCGTCCCCATCGTACTCGAGAGCTTGTTGGTCGCAATCGCGTTATGGACGGGAAGGCCCGCGAAGAAGTAGGCGGGAAGGGAGATCAGTCCCCCACCGCCGGCTATGGCATCGACGAGGCCCGCCAAGAAGACGAGCGGACAGACGATCAGGAACTCCATGCGCGTGCGATGACCTCCGGTTCGACTCGGCCGTCGTGGCTATTCGGCATAATCCGACGCGGTCATGTCCCCAAGAGCCGGCTCGAATCCCGCTTCGGCGTCTTCCGCGGGACAGAGAGGCGCTATGAGAGTGCGGGATGCCGACGGAACCAGCCAGGACACGCGCTCGAAGGCGCGATCGATGAGGCGCACCATGGGCCCGACGAGCAGCGCGGAGATGATCGTGCCCTCGCGCACCTGATACAAGCCGCCAAGCACCAGCAGGGAGACGAGCGCGGCGAGGCTCATGAGCGACACGTCCCAGATGACCTTGCAGCGGCTGAATCGCATCTTCGACACATATGCGATGACCTGCACGGCCGCATCACCCGGCGTCATGAGCAAATCCGAGGCAAGCTGCACCCTGATGCCGAATCCGAGCACGGCGATGGAGGCAAGCAGCCAGACGAGCTGCTGCGCATAGCCCTCGGGAGCCATCGGGCCAAATACCCCGAGCCAGACGTCCACGAACACGGAGAGAACGAAGAACAGCGGAATCTGGAGAAATTGGACGGGCTTGAACGCGCGGCGCAGCAAGGCGAGTTCGAGCAGGAAGTAGCTCAGGTTGAAGACGAAGGTCCACATGCCCATGGTCATCGGGATGCCAAAGTGCTCGCTCACCTCGGTCATGACGGCAGGAACACTCGAGATGGGCGAGGTGCCCATGGTCGCGAGCTTGGCAAGCGCGATTCCGAGCGCGATGCAGATGAGGCCGGCGAACATGAAGATGATGCGCAGCGCAAGGTTAGCCGTCGGCTTCGAGAAAAAGCGCTGCCAGGAAATCGCGAATGTGCTGTTATTGATGTTTACGTGCATCGTGGATGAATCCTCTCGAGCACGTTATTCTAGCCCAATTTCAAAAAATGAGACAGTTGCTCAGAGACGTTGTCTCATCCGCCCCGTCCCCGTCTTTTATCGCGGTACGCGGATGGTGAAGGTGGTCAGACCATCCTTGCTCGTGGCCTCGATGCTTCCCCCGTGGGCCACGACGATCTCCTTGGCAATAGCAAGACCGAGCCCGGCCCCACCCGTACCCTGCCCACGGGCCGCATCGCCACGGTAGAACCTGTCGAAGATGTGCTCGAGATGCTCAGAGGCGATCTCCTTGCCGCGATTGCTCACGGAAAGCGTGACGGTACCGTCATCTGCCGCGGCGTGAACGAGCACCTTGGTGTCGGCACTGGCATGCGCCATCGCGTTCTTAAGAACGTTCTCGAGCACGCGACCCATGCGGGAGGAGTCCCAGAAGGCCGTGAGTCCCTCTTCGGCATCAACCTCGACGATGAGGTCACGCGACTGCGCCTGCGGGTAGAACTCCTCGGCAATCTGCCGGCAAAGTAGCCCGACGTCAAGCTTCTCGCGCTCTATGGGGATGTTCTGCATGTTGTAGCGGGTAATCTCGAAGAGCTCCTCCACAAGCGACTCGAGACGGTTTGCCTTGGCAAGCGCCCGTCCGGCAAACTCCCTCTGGCGCTCGGCCTCCATGCCATCGGCCTCGCTGATGAGCTCGAGATATCCACGCACCGAGGTGAGCGGCGTGCGTATGTCATGGGCGAGATAGGTGACCAGCTCGTTCTTGCGCTCCTCCGCAGCCTTTGCCGCCATCTTGTCACGGACGATGCGCATCTGCAACAGCTCGATTTCGGACTGCGTCGACTTGAGATTCTTGGGCAGCTCGACGGCATCGCCTTTCACCAGACCCGGAGCCGCAAGCACATCTGCGATGCTATCCACGGCACGCACCGGCCTGCGCATGAAGAGCAAGGTGATGATGAAGGTCCCCAAGACGTAGAGCACGATGGCCACGAGAGGCTTGAGCACCTTGAAGTCGTTGTACGTGCTCAAATCACGATACGCGACGGCGGGAATCCCCTCAACGGGAAGGGCTCCCTCCTGGAGAATCTTCTGCTTCTCGTCCTGCGTCAGGGTGCCCGCATCGTCCTCGAGACCCAGACCCTGATCCGTTGACGCCTCGCCGGACATGGCGGAACCGGTTGTCGCAGACGCGCCGGTACCCAGCGCATCACGGTAGTTGGCATAAGGCCCGAGCTCGATAACCTGCAGATTCGAGCTATTGAGCTGGCCGCTCGCCATCAGGTCGTTGAACTCGTCGACCGACACGTAATGCCATTCGGATGTCGAATCGGCAATGTAATTGCCAAGTGACCTGGAAATCCCGTTCCCCAACGTTACGAGCATAACCGCGTAGATGACGGTGAACGCGAGAAGCGCAAGAACGTAGCGCAGGACGAGCCTCGTCCACATGGAGCGTGCTTGCTCCGTCTTGAGTCTAGCCATGACGGCTCTCCCCGCGATCTACTTCGAGCCTGTATCCTACCCCGAAGACGGTCTTGATGAACTCGCGCGACGAATCGACCTGGGACAGCTTCTTGCGGATGCGACGAATGTGCACCATGACGGTGTTGCTGTCGAACGAGTTGTAGGGCTCGTCCCATATCTCCTCGAATATGTCCTTGATCGCGACGGGCTTGCCGGCATGGCGTGCCAGCAGCGAAAGAACCCCGAACTCCTTGGGCGTGAGCTTGAGCTCCTCGTCGTAGAGAGTCGCGACATGGCGCGTCGTGTCGATGAGCAATCCATCGCAATCGAAAAGGCCGGGGCTCTTCGCAACTGTGCGATCCTTGCTCCTGCGGATCCTCGTGCGAACCCGGGCGACGAGCTCGCGGGGCTTGAAGGGCTTGACGATGTAGTCATCGGCACCGAGGGAAAACCCCGGGACCAAATCCGATTCCTCGTTCTTGGCCGTGAGGAAAACCACGGGGACATCCGAGTTCTCGCGTATGCGCTGGCATGTCTCGAAGCCGTTCATACCCGGCATCATGATGTCGAGCAAGACGAGCTGGAAATCATCCTGCGCGAGCGCCTCGAGCGCAGCCGGTCCCGACAGGCACTCGCGTGTGGAAAAGCCCTCACTCCGCAGAATCTCGCTGAGCAGGCGCGCGATGGCCTCGTCATCGTCTACGATCAGTATCTTGTCATCATCGTTCATGGGCGTAATTCTACTTTTCCCGGAAGCGTTTCGCACTCACATTTCCCCAGCTTACAGGAACGTAAGGAAATCTTAAGGCTTTGCTATGGGCATCGAAATGCCATGTCGACGCATCATCGTGACATCGGAACGCGGAGGATTGCGAGGCGAAGGCATGAACGACGACGCAATGAGATACAGCCGCTACGCGAACACGTACCGTAGCCGCACGGGCGACCCTGCGATGTCCGCCATCAGGGTCGGTGTCGGCAGCAGGCGCACGAGCCATTCCGGCATCCAGGTACGCAGGGTTCCGGCACGTACCGCACGACACGGCATGGGTGCCCGCAAGGGCAAACTGCTCGTCGTTTGCGTACTCATCGTCGGCTTTCTATGCGCATCGTATTTCGCAAGCGCATCGGCAGAGTCCATGGCGCCGATGCTCGGCGGAAACGGAAAGGCGACCACCGCCGCCGCAGCATCGAGCACTCCCCAGTCCGAGTGGAAGCGCGGGGCGACGCCGGCCCTCTACCAGACCGACCCGCAATGGGCTTCCACCTCATACGCGAACGACACGCTCGAGAAGAGCGGCTGCGGCCCCACCTGCCTATCGATGGTGTACGTGAACCTCACGGGCCGCAAGGAGATGGATCCGCCCAAGATGTGCGCATACAGCGAACGCATGGGCTTCGTGGACAAGGGCGCGACCAGCTGGGAGTTCATGACGAAGGGCGCCCGGGGCCTAGGACTGAACGCCGAGGAGCTTCCCGCCGACAAGGGCATGATCAAGGGCCGTGTCAGTGCCGGTCATCCCGTCATCGCGATCATGGGACCTGGTGATTTCACGACAACCGGCCACTTCATCGTGATATGCGGAATCGACGAAAACGAACGCGCCATCATCCGCGACCCCAATAGCGCGGAACGCACGAACAAACCCTGGGATCTCGACAAGCTCATCGCGCAAGCGCGTAACTTCTGGGCCTACTCGGTGTAGTTGCCATGCACGTTTTTTGCGATAGTGCGCAACGAATCACGCAATGGCTTCACACTTTCGCAAAAAACGTGTAGCCGAAGCTCATAAGTCTCACACTAACGCGATTTCTTTACAACTGACCCCATAACGCCGCCGAACCCACGAAGACGGAACTCGGTAGGGACGATGCATGACCAGAGCGAATGGGCTTCTGAGCTCTG
>UQUH01000078.1 GCA_900544245.1 uncultured Coriobacteriaceae bacterium
AGCCGTTGCGCGCCGCGATCAACGGGTTTCTCGTGACGGCAGCCGCGTTTTCGACAGGTGGCATGACGAGTGCGTCCTCGGGCATCGTTGCGTTTCACTGTTGGCCCATCGAGGTCATCGCGCTCATCCTCGCGGCGCTTGGCTGCATCAACTTCGTCCTTTACGGCGATATCTGGAAGGGCGTGTTTCGCAACTTCTTCAAGGACATCGAGATACGAACGATATTCGTCTGGGTGACCCTCCTTGCCGCTCTCATGGCCTTCGCCCTGGCGGGTTCGTATTTCACCACGACGGGGGCGGTCCTGCGCCGCGGACTGTTCGAGGTGCTGTCCGGCTCGTTCAATTTGGGCTTCTCGACGCTCCAGGGCGGCCAGATCCTCTTCGCCATGGGATCGGGCGCCCTCTTCGTCATCATCTTGTCCATGACGATTTGCGGGTCGTCGTCGTCGGCCTCCGGCGGCATCAAGGCGCTGCGCATTGGCATCATCGCGCGTTCGGTTGTCCAGGCGGTGCGCAAGGCGCTTGCTCCTGACCGTGCCCTTCCCCGCACCTTCTTCTTCCAGAAGGGGCGGCACAGGCTCACTCCCGAACTGGTGTCGGCGGCGATGATCATCTTCCTGCTCTATATGGTCACGTACGCCGCCGGTGCGATCGCCGGCATCGCCTATGGCTACGAGGCGCTGCCCGCAATCTTCGATTCCGTCTCGGCGGCCTCGAATACGGGGCTGTCGCTCGGCGTCGCCGCGCCCGGCATGCCCAATGGCCTCGAGATCATCTACATATTCGAGATGTGGCTCGGCCGTCTCGAGTTCATCGCCATCTTGGCGATGGTCGTCGAGATGTTCGCCTTCACGCTTCCGCACAAGCGCTCGAGGTGGGTGAGAAGGAAGAAGTGATCCGCCGTCCGACATCCATCTTCTTCATGACGTTCATCGTGGTGCTCTCGTGCCTGGCCATGCCCGCGCTCGCCGTACCGCAGGACGGATCGGGGGTGAACGGGGGAACGGTCGAGATCGGCTCGCTTTCCGATCGCTTCGAGTCCCTCGACAAGCTTGGAAACTCCCTGACTGACGAGGAAAGCGTCGTCATCGAAACGCGCGTTGGCGTTCTCGTGTCCGCCAACCGCGCCCTAAACGATAGCGAAGTAAGCTTCACGGGTGAGGCGGTTGGGGACATCGTGAACGCGGACGAGGGCCACAAATGGGTGAACATCAGGGGGTCATCCAATTCGGCCATCAGCGTGTACATGCCTGATGACCTGGCGAAGCTCATCCAGAACGTCGGCGATTACCATATGACGGGAACCACGCTCAAGATCACGGGAACGTACCACATCGCCTGTCCGGAGCACGAAGGCGAGCTCGACGTTCACGCGTCGACTGCCGAAGTCACGGACAACGGAGGTCCCGTGACCCACATGGTCGCTCCGGGACGTCTCGAGGCGGCCTTTGTGCTGTGCATCGTCGCGGGACTGCTTCTCATGGCATTCCTGCTCGTCAGACGCTATCTGCAGAGAAGGGATGACCATGATTCCCTTTGATCGCCTGGCCTTTCGCTCCTCGACGCGCGAGGCATTCGAAAACGCGCAGGTCGAACTCGCACGTCAGGGTAAATCGTGCGAACCGGGGTGCGTGGTGTCACTCGACCGGGGCTACCCGCTCGTGTGCACACGCGAGTTCGAGGGACGCGCCGAACTTGCGACTTCCATCAAGAAGAGCGAGGACAGCATCGTGGCCGTGGGAGATTGGGTCGCGCTACACCGTCCGCCGCATCACGAGAAGGCTGTCATCGAACGCGTCTTGCCCCGTCGCAACGAGATCGCGCGCGTCAAGCGCGTCGGACGGGAGCGACAGCTCCGTCGCCAGGTACTTGCGGCGAATGTCGACATCGTGCTCATCTGCCATTCCCTCACGGGCATGGGCGTGGACGAGGACTTGCTCGTGCGCCAGATGGTGGCGGTTTCGGGTTGTGAGGCGACCCCCGTGTTCGTGCTCACGAAGGGCGATCTCGTGAACGAGGGGACGATTGACGCGAGCTGCGAGCGCATCAGGGCAGTTGCGCCCGAGACGCCCCTGTTCGTCGTCTCGGTCGATGATGCGGCATCCATAGAGAGGCTGCGCGGCGTCTTCTCGCGATTCACGACGGGCCTGCTGCTCGGCGAGAGTGGGGTTGGCAAGTCATCGTTGGTCAACGCGCTTTTGGGCACCGAGGCGCTGGCAACCGGGGAGGTGCGTGCATCCGATGACAAGGGACGCCATACGACGGTGGCCCGTCGCATGATTCCCCTGCCGCATGATGGGCTCATCATCGACGCTCCCGGACTGCGCACCTTGCAGATACTCGATATGGAGACGAGCCTCAGGCTCGCTTTCGACGACATTACCCAGACCGCCTGCGCCTGCCGGTTTCGTGACTGCACGCACGGCGACGAACCCGGATGCGCGGTACGCGGAGCCGTTGCGCCCGAGCGACTTGAGGCGTACAGGCGTCTTCTTTTGGGTGGGCGTTAGTGTTACATTATGCGAACATGCCCCGAGGTGGCTTGTCGGGCGTCTAGATGAGCGGAGGGCTCATGAGCAAAAGCGGTAACTTGACCATCGTTCTGCAGGCGGGTGGCGAATCCCGGCGTATGGGACGCAGCAAGGCGACGGTCCCCTTCTTGGGCGAGCCACTTATCTGGCGCGGAATCAATCGCCTTCTCCCATTGGCAGACGAGTTCATCATCACCACCAACGAGCCCGAAAACCTCGATTTCCTCGACGATCTGGTCGAACTTGGAAAGGTTCGCCTCGTCACCGACGAGTACGACCAGCGCGGTGCGTTGCGAGGCGTGTACACGGCCATCAATGCCGCATCGAACGAGTACGTCGCCCTCGTCGCATGCGACATGGTCTTTCCCTCGCGCAACCTCATCAGCGCCGAGCTCGAGGCGCTGATGGAAGAGGAGACGGACGTCGCCGTTCCCAAGACAAAGCACGGCTACGAACCGTTTCATGCCGTCTACAGGCGCTCGAGCTGCCTCCCCGTCGTTCGCGAAGCTACCGAGGCGGGCGAATCCCGGGCGACCGGATGGTTCGACAAGGTCAACATTACGGAGTTCGATGGCGACCGAGTCGCCCAGGCCGAGCCACGTGGCGGTTGCTTCATCAACGTCAACACGCCCGAGGAGCTCTCCGACGCCCAAGAGCGCATCCTTGCCGGCAAGATAGCCGAGCGCGAGGAGTTCGAGTAGGGCATCCCTTCAATCTTCGTTCAATAATTGCTTCGTATCATCTCAGCGGCACTTTATTACGATTTTGTGTTAAAACGCCCCATTGCCCATTCAATGGCGTTTTAATGCTGTGCAAAGGCTAGTATGCCGTCACGCAGATTATTGCTTGCAAGAGAGAGGACTCGTACATGAACCAGAACGAGAGACCGGTTCCTCCCGAAGGTGCGCAAAGCGCCCCTCCCGTCACGCCCCCTGTCACCAATCAGGCCGCTCCCAAGAACAAGCAGCCCAAGTCCACGGGCTCCGGCGGTGGCGTCAAGTCGTTTCTCTATGGCCTCCTTGGTGGCGTCGTATCCATCGCCCTCGTCCTGTGCCTCGGCAGCTTCACGCCGTTGCTGGATTCGTTCAAGGGCGCTACGGTGACCTCGAGCAACGGCAACGTCATCATCAACCCCGACGAGGAGGATGTCACGCTTGCGGAGGCGGTCGCGGCCAAGTGCCTCGGTTCCGTCGCGACGATCTACGTGTATTCCGATTCCGCATCGGCCAATCCCTTTGGCACCGGAGGCTCCTCTTCGAGCACACCCTCGTCTCTCGGAAGCGGCGTCATCATCTCCAACGATGGGGGGACTTGCTACATCGTCACGAACAGCCACGTGGTCAACGGTGCCTCGCGCGCCGAGGTGACCATCGGCGACAATAGGTACGAGGCACAGATCGTCGGCCAGGACGCCAAGACCGACCTTGCCGTCGTCAGCATCAAGGCAACGGGCTACACGCCCATGGAATGGGGCGATTCCGCCGACCTGACCGTTGGCGAGTGGGTCATGGCCATCGGCACGCCCTACGGTTACGAGCAAACGGTCACGACGGGCATCATCTCAGCCATGTATCGTTCTGATGTCGTGCAGGACGCCACTGGCTCGAGCTCCGTCTACACCGACATGATCCAGACGGATGCGGCCATCAACCCGGGCAATTCCGGTGGCGCTCTGGTCAATGACAAGGGCGAGCTCATCGGTATCAACACGTATATCTCCTCGACTTCCCAGTCGAGCGCCGGCCTGGGATTTGCCATCCCCTCGAGCACGGTGAAGCGCGTCGCCGAGCAGCTCATCGCAGGCAAGACGGTTACGCACGCTTTCCTCGGCATCACGATGGTCTCCTCGACCGATCCCTCCGGCGTGGCGATCACCTCCGTCTACAAGGACACGGGTGCTGCCAGGGGCGGACTGCAGACGGGCGACGTCATCACCAAGATCGATGGCAAGGCAATGACGTCTCCCAGCGACGTGAGCATCGCCGTCAGCTCCAAGAACGCGGGCGACACGATTCAGATTACGTACATCAGGGGCGGAAGCGAGCAGACGGCATCGGTGACGCTGGGAAGCGATGACCAGAGCACGCAGGAATACGCCGAAAACGGCGCACCTGCCCAGAACAACAACGGCGGCAACTCGGGTGGCTATGGCTTCAACCCCTTTGGCCGCTAGCCGACTTTCCTGCATTCGCAAC
>UQUH01000079.1 GCA_900544245.1 uncultured Coriobacteriaceae bacterium
TCGGCTACACGGGCATGGCGCAGGTGATGCTCGAGGCTATGAGCATCGATGAAATCCTGGAAATGAAGGCGCAAATCGCCGCGGTGGACGGCGTGAGCATGGTGATGTGGCTGGACGATGTGGCCGACGTGCGCGCGCCGCTTTCCACGCTGGACGCGAGCGTTGTGCAATCGTATTACAACGACGGCGCCGCGCTGCTCACTGTGCAATTTGCCGATAGTGATTATTCCGAGCGCACGCGCGCCGCGGTCGAGGCCGCCCGCACGGCGCGGTCATCACGACGGGTGCGCGCCTCGGAAAGCGCGCGCTCGAGATTCTCGATCTGCGCGTCGCTCGGCGCGCTGGCGCTTCGCGTCGCGAGCCTGGGATGCTCGGTCGACCCGCACACGGGACACGGAGCCCCCTCTTCGAGCGATTCGGCGAGCATGCCGGCGCGATCGGCGTTGTACAGACGTTGGGCCTCGAGCAGGGCCGCGCTGGCCTGCGCAAGGGCGTCTTCCGACGCAGCCAGGTCACCCTGGTGCCGGGCCTGTTCGGCTTCGAGCGAGGAGAGGTTCCCCTGCGCGGTCGCCATGGCGTCGAGCGTGGCGCGCATGGACTCGAGCCGCTCACGCGCTGCGGCATTGCGCGTCGCGCGCAGCTCGACGTCGGAAAGGCTCGCCTGTTCCCCGAGAGACGCAGCGAGATTCGAGCGTACATCCGCAAGGCGTTTCGTCGTGGCATCGAGGGCGGCGATGGCATCCGAACGTTCGCGCTCGGTCTTCTCGAGCGAGGCTCGCTGCTCCTCGAGCGTGTCATAGTCGCCGAGCGAGGACTCGAGCGTGTGCACTAGCACGCGCAGCTCGTCACGTTGCGGCGCCTGGGCGGAGAGCTCGTCGCGCCTTGCGAGGGCGTCATTCACCCGCCGCTCGTGCTCGGCAAGCCACGCACGGGCATCGTGCATGCTCGCCTTGGCCCGCGCGTGCGCCTCGGCCGTGCCCAGCGTGACGTCAAGTGCGGCCGTATCCCGGCGAATGCGCGCCCGCTCCTCCCGGAGTGCCGCCATGCGCCTCTCCTCGACGTCGATCGCCCTTTCGAGCAGCCTCTCGAACTCGCGTACACGAACGGCGCGGTCCGGCAAGAGCATGAGTTCGTCGAAGGTCGCGAAAAGCTCCTCGTCACGAGGACGGGGGATGCGCTCGATCTCGCCTTCCATCCCCGAGCGGACAGCGGCCATGTCGCCTTCGAGCATGCGGCGACGCTCGTCGAGGAGATCCTGGGCCCGGGCGTAGAGCTGCGTGCCGAAGAGCTTGCGAAACAGCGACTCGCGTTCCCGCGTCTTGGCGTTGAGGACCGCGGCGAAATCGTTTTGGGAGATCATGACGATGCGACTGAACTGGTCGGCGTCGATACCCAGGAGCTCGATGACGGATTCCGTGACGTCGGAATCGCGCGAGGCAAGTGATATGCCATCGGTCACGTTCTCGAGGGACGCCTCCGGGCGAATCTCGGTCACCCCCTCCCCGCGCTTCTTGGGACGCGACTGCGCGGGCGCGCGATATACGCGGTACTCGTGCCCGGCATGCTCGAAGAGGAGCTCGACATAGCAGAGGTCATCAGAGCTGGCATGTGCGGAGCGCATGTCATGCGCGGTGCGCAGCGCGTCACTCGTGACCCCGTACAGGGCGAACTTGATGGCGTCGAAGATCGTGGTCTTTCCCGAACCGGTCGGCCCGCATATGAGAAACAGGCCATGGTCGATGGCGGCGAAGTCAACCGCCTCGCGACCCGCATAGGGACCGAACGCCTGCATGGTGAGCATGAGGGGCTTCACGAGGACACCTCCTCGATGCAGCTTCTCACGGCCTCCCGCTCGTCGCTCGTGAGCTCCATGCCCGTCTGCTGCTCGTAGAACGACGCGAAGAGCTCGAGCGGGGTTGACTTCTCCATGCCGACGATGCGGCCGGGCGCAGCGGACTGCGGCATGGACAGTTGCTCCCAGTCGAGACGCAGGATGTTGGGATAGAGAACGCGCAGCTTGGCCATGGCGTCGGGCAGGCTCTTGTCGGTGAGCGTGATGCGCATGTAATCGAGAGGGTCGCCCTCGTCGATGCCCGAGGAGAGCTCGGCGAACGAGGCGCGCATCTCGCGCATGTCGTGCAAGGGCACGAGCGGACGCGTGCCGACCTCCACCTTGCCGTCCTCGATGGTGACGATGGTCGCGCTCTTCTCGTGGAGCACTTCCGAAAACGAGTACTTGAGCGGGCTGCCACTATAGCGGACCTGCGGGCGGCCGACGTGCTGGGCGCCATGCAGATGGCCGAGCGCGACGTAGTCGTAGGAATCGAAGGCCGACACGTCGACGTTATCCGTCCCGCCGACGCTGACCACCTCGGAGTCGCAGGTCTCGGGTTGACAGCCGTTGGCAGTCACGAACTGGTGCGCGACGAGCACGTTGCACGCGTCCGGGTCGAGGTCGTCGCGGGCAAGCGCCGCACGCACGGCGTCGTCATGCGAGGCGATGGAGGCGGCTGCGTCCGGAAGCGCCATGCGGACGTCCGTGGGCCGCACGAAGGGCAACAGGTGGATGCGGACGCGTTCGGCACCCCGAACCAGATCGAAGCTGTCTATGTGGCCATCGAAGGCCTTCGCGATGTGCAGGCCCGACGATGCGAGCAACGCAGAGCAAAACGACAGCTGCTGGGGGGCATCGTGGTTACCGGGAATGGCGAAGACCTCGATTCCCGCCTCGCAGAATCCCGAGAAGAGCGACTCGCACGTCTCGAGTGCCTCGCGGGAAGGCACGGGCCTGTCGAAAACGTCACCGGCGATGAGGACGCCGGCGACGTTCTCGTCACGTGCGATCGTGACGAGCTGCGCGATGACATTTGCCTGTTCCTCGATCATCGACATGCCGTTGACGCGCTTGCCGATGTGAAGATCTGCGATGTGCAGCAGCTTCAAGGACTAGAGCTCCTTGTAGTACAGCCTGCAATGGCAGTACCCCTCGAACTCCGGATCTGCAATCTGATCGCGGAACTCCTGGCACATGCAATGGTTCTCCTCGGCTATTTGCACCTTGCACGGGCAATAGCCCTCGCGTTTGAGGATTCCCGCGCGAATCTTGTCAACGTACTCGCGGTCCTCGTTCATCCTGATTCTCACGATAGCTCCTTTCGCGACGACACGTCGTCGAGCTTACCACTCGTCTGCGACATGACGCGTCGTGCACGCCATCGGTTACTCGGCCGTTGCGGGAGCGTCAAACGCCCCGGCGCAATGTGGGCATCGCGTCGCGCCCACCTTGACCTCCTCGAGGCAGAACGGGCAGCACGGTGCGGCAGGTGCCTCCTCTTCCTTCTTCTTGCCGACACTTCTCATCTTGTTGACGCCCTTGACGAGGCAGAACACGATGAACGCGATGATGAGGAAGTTGATGCAGGCGCTGATGAACGACCCGAAGTCGATTCCCGTTCCCGGAATGACCAATCCCCCGACCTCGGCGTTCCCGCCCGTGACGAAATTGATGAGCGGCTGGATGATGTCCGAGGTGAGCGCCGTGACGATTGCCGTCAACGCACCGCCGATGATGATGCCGACGGCCATGTCCATCACATCGCCCTGGTTGATGAACTCCTTGAACTCCTTGAAGAAACTCATGGTTGGCTCCTCTCTCGGCAGCAGCGATCTGCCGGTTCACTCATCCTGTTCCCGTATTATATGCAAGGAAGAAGAGAATGATGCGTAAAAGAGCTCGGTCCTTTTACGCATCTTCGGTAACAGCGAGCTTGCTCGAACTGCTTTTGCGCGTGAGGAAGTAGAAGACGGGCGTGTCGAGGGCGGCGAGGACGAACTTGCACGCGTATTGCCCCACCATCATGCCGAGCAGGACGGGGACCATGGCCACGTCGAAGAGCCAGCCCATGCCGAGCCCGAAGGCGATCGTGATGTAGATGACGGTATCGATGGCCTGCGAGCTCATGGTCGAGGCGTTGTTCCACACCCAGCGCCACGCATTGCCCTTGCCGCTCTTCAGGAAGCGATCGCGGATGCCATGGAACACGAAGACGTCCCAGCTCTGGCTCGTGAGGTACGCGAGGAGCGATGCGATCACGAAGATTACGTTCTGACCGAGCAACAGCTCGTAGGCACCTTGCATTTCCCCACTTGCCGCGGGCAGAAGCTGCGCCACGCCAATGAGAATGCAGGCAAACACCTGGCAGACGAAACCCCACTTCACGATTTGCGCAGCCTCCTTGCGTCCCCAAAGCTCCCCGACCACATCGGTCATGAGAAAGGTCAGGAAATAGCACACGACGGCACTTGGGACGACGACGGGAGAACCGAAGAGCGTGAATCCTGTCATGACGGTCTTTGCCGCCACTATGTTCGAGACGACGAGCGCAACGGCAAAGACCATGCCGCAGAGCATGAGGTTTCTGTTTGTCTTCTGCATCGTGATTCCTTAGTTTTTTATGGCTGGATGTTGCGAACAGTCCCCGTCGCCCACGCGGCGGATTTGCAATACGGCGGCCATGATAGCACAGCAACGGACGCGATGCGGCGAGACGAGTCGTGCGGACTGGAGGCGAGGTCCAAGGGAGCGAACCGTAAGGACCGCGAAGCGGCGTGTGGGGCTGATTCGCAGCTAAGGCCTTCACCTAAGCGCGGATGGCGCCTCGAGCCGAGGTCCGAGGGAGCGAGCCGTAAGGACCGCGAAGCGGGCTGTCGGGGAGCGACCGTC
>UQUH01000080.1 GCA_900544245.1 uncultured Coriobacteriaceae bacterium
GTTGTCTCATTCCCTGAAGAATGAGACAACGTCCCTGAGCAACTGTCTCATCGCGATACCGCACACACCACCAACACCAAAGGGACATCATGGACAAGACATTCGAAGCCGAGCAAACGCACCTAAGCACTACCTACGAAAAGCTCCAGGATATCGAGCACGACCTGCAGGGCCAGCTCTCGGGCATCCTAAGCGAGGTCGCCACCGACAAGGACCTCATCACCGACGAGCTGAACTTCGACTTCGATGCCGACATTCACGTCGAGACCATGGCCGAGCTCGAGGCCGTCAACCGCATCATCGACACCTACAACATCGCCGCCGACGTCACGACCGAGCGCCTCCATCGTGCCCAGCTGCTCCTCAAGCAGCCCTACTTCGCCAAGGTCACGCTCCAATTCAAGCCCGGCAGCGAGCCCAAGGACGTCTACATCGGCAACGTCGGCATGACCGATGACGACTACCGGCATTTCATCGTCGACTGGCGCAGCCCCATCGCCGAGGTCTACTACAACCAGGAAAACGGCAAGACGAGCTACGAGGCCAACGGCCGCGTCATCGAATGCGACCTCAAGCTGCGCCGCCAGTTCGACATCGAGCGCGACCAGCTCAGGGCCATGTTCGACACGACGGTCGCGATCGAGGACGAGCTGCTGCTCGCCGCGCTCGCGCAAGACCGCTCATCGCGCCTGTCGGCCATCACGGCGACCATCCAGAAGGAGCAAAACGAGGTCATCCGCCACGAGGACGTACCGGCGTTGCTGGTCAGCGGCATCGCCGGCTCCGGCAAGACATCCGTATTGCTCCAGCGCATCGCCTACCTCTTCTACCGGCACCGCGACACGCTCAGCCCCGAAGACGTCTTCCTCGTCACGCCCAACCCGGTGTTCCAGCGCTACATCGAAAACGTGCTGCCCGAGATGGGCGAGAGCAACCCGTCATCGACCACGTTCGAGTCCCTCATGACGGGGCTGGGGCTGGGCAGCCGCGACATGGGACGCGACGTGAGTGCCGGCGAACTGCGCTCCATCGACGAGAGACTCCCGGATTTCGCGCTCAAGCAGGGCGACTTCGCCGACATACGCATCGAAGGCGAACCCGTCATCACGGCCGCCCAGGCGCATGGCGCGTGGAGCAAACTCAAGAACCTTCCCACGGGAGCCCGCAAGAGCGCATTGGTCATCGACGACCTCCTGGGTCGTCTCGAGCAGCGCATCAAGCGGCTGGCCAAGTCCGAGAAGCACCAGGACATGATCAGCGACCTTTCCGATGCCGAGCAGATCGAGTGCTTCGGCGAGAACGTCTTCGTCGGCGACATGGACGAGACCGAGCTCGCGAGCTACACCGAGCGCTTTCTGCGCTGGCGCTACGCGGGCGTCGAACACGAGATCGAGGAGGGGCACTGGCTGCGCCTGGATGCGATTGGCATGCGCTTGACCGGCTCGGAAAACCTGAGCGCCGTCGAATGGCTGTACCTCAAGCTCGCGCTCGTCGGTGGTGGCATGCGCCATGCGCGCTACGTCATGATCGACGAGGTGCAGGATTACGGCGCCGCGCAGCTCATGTGCCTGGCCCGCTACTTTGGCAAGGCGCATTTCATGCTGCTGGGCGACGAGAACCAGGCAATCCGCGAGGGCACGGCGAGCTTCGCGGAGATCCGCGAGGTCTTCGAGCGTGCCTGCGGCTCGACCGAAAGCTGCGACCTGATGACGAGCTATCGCTCATCGCCGGAGATAACGGCCCTGTTCACGAGCTTGCTCAACGACGAGAAGCGCGTGCGGGTCGAATCCGTCCAGCCGGCGGGAACCGATCCGGTCATCATCGAATGCGCCGATGATGTCGATTACGCGGCACAACTGCGCGCGGCGGTCGAGGAGGCGCTCGAGGACCGCTGCCTGGCGGCGATCATCGCACCGGACGCCCGCCGCATGGCCAAGCTCGAGGACATGCTCGGAGGGCTTCCCATCGTCATCCCGGCTCGCAAGGAGGCCATACCCGATCATGGCGTGGTGCTGCTCGACATCGCCCTTGCCAAGGGTCTCGAGTTCGATCAGGTCATCGTGCCCGACGTGCAGCAGCGCAGCTATCCGGACGAGACGCTCGCGCGCCACCGCCTCTACACCGCGATCTCGCGCGCGACGCGCAAGGTCACGCTCATTGCCAACGGAAAGCTCACGAAGCTGCTGGGATAAGGACCAGCGCCAAGGATTGCGGGTGCGTGACTGTCTCGCGGACAAAAGTCGCGGGGTCGTTTCGTCTCATTCGTGCGCATTCCGCAATCGCTGTATCATAGGGCTGCGATTTCCGATGAAGGAGCCATCATGCCCGATACGCACGATACAGCGCAAACCACCCGCGAGCTGGGCGAGCGCTACGCCGATGACATCATCGCCCTGCGGCGCCATTTCCACCAGCATCCCGAGCTCTCGGCGCAGGAACATGCCACGAGCGACTACATCTGCGCACACCTCGACGAGCTCGGAATTCCCTATGAGCGCATTGTCGGGCCACGTCCCGAGGGCAAGCGCGACGAGCGTGACGAATTCATCGGCACCGGCATCATCGCGACCATACGAGGCGAGGCGCCCGATGCCTACGACGCGAACGGCCAGCCCGCCAAGCGCGTCGCGCTCCGTTGCGACATGGATGCACTACCGGTTGCGGAAAAGACCGAACTGCCCTTCGCATCACAAAACGACGGGGTCATGCATGCCTGTGGCCACGATTGCCACATGGCCATGCAGCTCGGCGCCGCGCGCATTCTCATGGATATGCGCAATCAGTTGCATGGAGAAGTGCGTCTCATCTTCCAGCCGGCGGAGGAAATCTCCATCGGCGCACGCGACATGATCGCCGCCGGCGCGCTCGACGGCGTAGACGCCATCTTCGGTCAGCACGTATGGAGCGAGGTTGACGCGGGAACGTTTTCCGCCGAGCCGGGCAGTCGCATGGGCAACACCGACTGGTTCCGCATCGACATCGAGGGCGTGAGCGCCCACGGATCGATGCCCCACAAGGGCCTGGACGCCATCGTCGTCGCCTGCGAGATCGTCGACGCGCTCCAGCTGCTCGTGAGCCGTCGCTCGTCGCCCTTCGAACCCGTCGTCGTCACCGTCGGCGAGATTCACGGCGGCACGGCCCGCAACATCATGGCCGGCAGCGCCTATATCACCGGAACCGTGCGCACGTGGAACAAGAAGACGCGCGACTTCATCGCCGAGAGACTCTCGCAGATGGGCGGCCGCATCGGCAGCGCATATGGCGCGAGCATCCAAATCGAGTACACGCCCGGCAACCCCGCCGTGGTAAACGACGAGGACGTGACCCGCGTCGCGGCACAGGCCATCGACAAGACGCTGGGCGAGGAAGCTCTCGCGTCGTATCACGGCACGCTCTCGGGCGAGGACTTCGCGGAGTACCTGCAGCACGTCCCCGGCGTCTTCGTCTTCGCCGGTATCAACAACCCCGATATCGGCGCCACGCATCCGCAGCACAGCTGCTACTACACGGTTGACGAAAGCGTGCTCGCGCCCGGTGCGACCATCGCCGCCCAATGGGCCCTCGACATGCTCGCATGAGACAGTCTGGTCAGACCAATCTGTCTCATTATCAGCTGATGCCTGTTGTTAACAAAACAAGCGGACAGGTCATCTGTCTCATCCGGGACCACCTACTCCGCTGTCAAAATCCCCCAAGAAAGAGATCTCTAGACTCCGCTCACCGCGTTCGCTTCGCCCGAAATGACAAATCGAACGCTTCCTCACCCTCTCAGCATCCGATACGCTTCGATGAGCTCGTCGAGCCCCATCGCCGCATTGGCCGGGCTCGTCGAGGGAAGGCGCGTACATTCGCGTCCGTATACGGGTTCCAGATAGCGTCGGTACAGCTCGTGGGCCTTCGCGCCGGTCGCGTATATACGCTCGATGGGAGCCGCATCCAGGATACGCGACAGGTCATTGGGCACGGCATCGCGGATGCTCGCGTCCGAAGCGCCCCTAATGGCGCAGCTCGCGAGCACATCCCACATGGCGATGCGGTTGCGTAGCAGAAACGCCCGGCGCTCCTCGACCGTCTGTGGCACGTCCTCGCCACATACGGCGGCCAGCACCCTCCACATGCGGTTTTGCGGATGACCGTAGAAGAAGCCGGCCTCGCGTGATTTGGGCGAGGGAAAGGTGCCAAGGATCAGGATGCGCGAATTAGCATCATATATGGGCAGGAGTGTGTGATAGATCGTTTCCATGAAGCAAAGTATAACATACAAGCTTCGAAATATGCAAAAGAAAGAAGTATGGCGGAATCGAATATGGCATGATATAATCGAACATGATTTATTGTGGATGGAGAAGATTTAAATGAAGCACAGAATCACAGCCGTAGACATGGATTCGATCGCAGAGGAGCTTGGCGTAGAGCCGGGCTGGTCGCTTGTATCCGTTGACGGAGAAGCTGTGCTCGATGTGATTGATTATGAACAGCTGACAACGAAGGAAACATTGGAGCTTTGCTTTGAAACATCAGATGGTGAAAGCGTTTATGCTGACGTAGAAAAGGAGCTCTATGAGCCGCTTGGCT
>UQUH01000081.1 GCA_900544245.1 uncultured Coriobacteriaceae bacterium
GGGGCTGCCGGTGCCGGGCGCGGTGCCGAGGACGCTTGCGCCTGTGACGCGGACTGTGCCTGCTGCCTTTCGCTTTGCTCCTGGCGAGCGCTCTCGAAGAACTCTGTCCGCTGTTCGCGCGCTTCCTTGACCGCCTCGCCCTCTTCCTCGAGCTCCCCTTGCAGCGATGCGATCATCTGCTCGAAGTGCATACAGAGCTGGTTTTGCGCGCCCTGGCTGAGCGTGCTGAAGAGAATCTGGGGCAGCTTCTGGTCAGGCAGCTCAATGGCCTTGCCCTTGTCCGTGAGCCATACGAGCATGACGCGCCTGTCATCCGGAGATGCAGTACGCTCAACATAGCCTTCCTTTTCCATCTTGCCCAGCACCTCGTTGAGCGAGGAGACGCGAATGCCCATGATGGTCGCCATGTCCTTGGTGCTTATGCCGTCCTTTTGCTTGAGCAGGGCGAGGACGCGGCCACGGCCACGCGTCGTATCGCCAAGAGGGCCGGTCGCGGCCATGTTCTTGTTGCGTACCGCTTCGGTCATCTGGCGAATCAACATGTACTTGTCAAAAAGCTCGTCCTCGCGACCCATGGTCTCCTCCAGTTATATATGGTACCTGTTAATCACTGTTGCAAAGTATATGGTAGCTGTACCAAATGTCAAGCTCCGAACCGCCTTCTTTCCCGCTAGGATGCTATATAATTCCAGACTGCACGGCCCAAGTGCAGTTCGCATGGAAGGGAGTCCACGGTGTACTACTCAAAAGAGATCGAGCTCATGTGCCCGGTCGCGAAGGGGGCTTATCATGGTCCTGCCCCCATCCCCGAAGAGGGCAAATGGGTTCAGGCAAAGGAGATTTCCGATATCAACGGCTTCACGCACGGCGTCGGTTGGTGTGCGCCGCAGCAGGGAGCCTGCAAGCTCACTCTCAACGTCAAGGACGGCATCATCGAGGAGGCGCTGGTCGAGACCATCGGTTGTTCGGGCATGACACATTCCGCCGCCATGGCAAGCGAGATTCTTCCCGGCAAGACGCTGCTCGAGGCACTCAACACCGATCTCGTCTGCGATGCCATCAACACCGCGATGCGCGAGCTCTTCCTGCAAATCGTCTATGGTCGCACGCAGACGGCGTTCTCAGACGGCGGCCTTCCCATTGGGGCCGGCCTCGACGATCTTGGCAAGGGCTATCGCTCCATGGTCGGCACCATGTACGGCACCAAGCTCAAGGGGTCGCGGTATCTCGAACTCACCGAAGGCTACGTCACGCACATCGCACTCGACGAAAACGACGAGATCATTGGCTACGAATACGTCAACTTCGGCAAGATGATGGATGCCGTCAAGAACGGCGTCGATGCCAATCAGGCAATCAAGGACGCGACAGGCAGCTACGGCCGCTTCGACGAAGCCGCCAAGGTCATCGATCCGAGGAAGGAGTAGACCATGGCACAGTTCGAGAACATGGACCATCGCCTCGACAAGATCAACGCGACGCTCATGGAATACGGCATGGGCACCCTCGACGATGCCGAGAAGGTATGCAAGGACGCTGGCATGGACCCGCTCCCCTATGACATCGTCAAGAGCGTGCAGCCCATCTGCTTCGAGGATGCCGCCTGGGCGTACACGGCAGGTGCCGCAATCGCCATCAAGAAGGGTGTGAAGAGCGCCTCCGAGGCTGCGAGCGCCATCGGCATCGGCCTGCAAGCCTTTACCACGCCGGGCTCCGTCGCCGATGATCGCAAGGTCGGTCTGGGCCATGGCAACCTGGGCGCCATGCTCCTCAAGGACGAGACCGAGTGCTTCGCCTTCCTGGCCGGCCACGAGAGCTTCGCCGCCGCCGAGGGCGCCATCGGCATCGTGAAGAACGCGAACAAGGCCCGCAAGAAGCCGCTGCGCGTCATCCTCAACGGCCTGGGCAAGGACGCGGCGCAAATCATCAGCCGCATCAACGGCTTCACCTACGTGCAGACGCAGTTCGACTACGCCACGGGCGAACTCAAGGTCGTCAACGAGACCCGCTATTCCGCAGGCGAGCGCGGCGACGTACATTGCTACGGAGCAGACGACGTGCGCGAGGGCGTCGCGATCATGCACCACGAGGGCGTGGACATCTCCATCACGGGCAACTCCACCAATCCCACGCGCTTCCAGCACCCTGTCGCGGGCACGTACAAGAAGGAGTGCGTCGAGCAAGGCAAGGCGTACTTCTCGGTGGCAAGCGGCGGCGGTACGGGTCGCACGTTGCACCCGGACAACATGGCAGCCGGCCCCGCCTCCTACGGCATGACCGACACCATGGGACGTATGCATTCCGATGCGCAGTTCGCCGGTTCCTCGAGCGTGCCGGCGCATGTCGAGATGATGGGCTTCATCGGTATGGGCAACAACCCGATGGTCGGCGCGACCGTCGCCGTGGCCGTCGCGACCAACGCCGCCATCAACGGCTAGCGTGCGACACATACGCGTAAACGCGAGGAGGGCGGATCAATTGGTCCGCCCTCCTTCATTTCGGTGAGACAGTTGCTCAGAGACGTTGTCTCATTGTGAGAGCGGGGCCTACGGGAGCAACTGCTCCGCAATTTGGACGGCGTTGAGAGCGGCACCCTTGCGAATCTGGTCCATGACGAGCCAGAAGGCCAAGCCTCCCTCGACGGTGGGATCCTTGCGGATGCGACCGACAAAGACGTCGTCGGTACCCTGGAGCATGCCGGGCATGGGATAGACGTTCGCACCGGGGTCGTCCATGACCGTGACGCTGGGGGCAGCCTCGAAGGCAGAGCGCGCCTCATCGGGCGAAACCGGCTTGGCAAGCTCGACGTTCACGCTCTCGGCATGGCAACGCAGCACGGGAACGCGTACGGTGGTCGGTGCCACCTTGATGTCAGCGTCGCCAAAGATCTTCGCGGTCTCGACGACCATCTTCCACTCTTCCTTGGTGTACGCGTCGTCCATGAAGACGTCGATATGCGGAATGACGTTGAACGCGATCTGGTCCGAAAACGCCTCGATGGTAAGGTCCTCGCCGTCCAGGTACTCGCGCGTCTGCTCGTAAAGCTCGTTCATCGCCTTGAGGCCCGCACCACTTGCGGCCTGGTAGGTGCTCACGACGACGCGCTTGATGCCACCCGCGAGATCGTAGAGCGGCTTGAGCGCGACGACCATCTCGATGGTCGAGCAATTGGGATTGGCGATGACGCCCGAATGCCACTCGAGGTCCTTCGCGTTGACCTCGGGGACGACCAGCGGCACGTCATCGTCGACGCGAAACGCGCTCGAGTTGTCGATCATGACACATCCCGCATCCACCACGGCCTGGCGATATTCCTTGGAGGTGTCGCCTCCGCAGGCAAACAGCGCGATGTCGACGCCCTCGAAGCTCGCCGGCGTCATCTCCTCGACCACGAGCTCCCCATCGCCAAACTCGACGGTGCTACCAGCAGAACGAGCAGAGGCAAGCGCCTTGACCTTGGTCGCCGGGAATTCGCGCTGCGCGAGTACCTTGAGCATCTCGCGTCCGACAACCCCCGTGGCGCCTGCCACGGCAACGACGGGATGTGCGGGCATAACCTTGTTCCAAGCCATGTTCGTTCCTCTCAGGATTCCATATGAAGTGGGGACAATGATAGCGCAAGAGCGCCGGAGCCGAGTGAGACACATTGGACAGGTACATCTGTCTCATTTTTTGAGCAAAATGAGACAGATGTACCTGTCCAATGTGTCTCACTCGGCTTACAAGGCCATAGCGCGCGCGAGCTTGGAGAGCAGCTGGACCTCGAGATCGAACTCCTCCTGCATCCATCGCGCGAAGGCGTGGAACGCCCCGCGCGAGCCCGAAAGAAGCTCGAACTCGAGTTCGTGTATGGGAGCGACGTGCCCTTGCCTGCGCATCTCGCCCACGTCGATGGCGAGGGCCGCCGCAAAGCCCCCTCCCTCGAGCCTGTACTCGCGCCGCACGAAATCGGTCTCGCACGTGGGTTGCGGATTTGCCGCAAGCAGCATCTCGCATACATCCACCGGGGCGCCCACGCTGGGCAAGTTCCTCAATCCTTCGATAACGTCATCGGCGGCCATCTCGAATTCCCGGCGCGTCTTGCATCCATCCGTGCCGCCCGCGGCAAGTTTGAGACAGCAGACGCTCTCGTCGTTTTCCCGTCGCACGCGCAAGCCGCCGTGCATTCGGCTCACGTCCTGGTTTGCGGTGTCGTAATAGGTCGCATGCATGTTCAACTCACGAGCGTCCCCGAGCATGGGCGCAACAGTCGCATCAGAAAGCAGGTCCGCAAGCGCGACTTCCCCAGGCAACTCCCACTTGTACTCGATCTCCATGAAACCTCCCTCGAAATGAGACAGTTCCTCAGAGCAACTGTCTCATTTGGCGGCGGCAGCACCGGCTGG
>UQUH01000082.1 GCA_900544245.1 uncultured Coriobacteriaceae bacterium
CCGTGATGGCAGCGGCGATGTCCTTGAGCACGGTGGTCTTGCCGGCCTTGGGCGGTGAGACGATGAGGCCGCGCTGGCCCTTGCCGATGGGCGCGACGAGGTCGATGGCACGCGCAGTCAGCGTGTCCTTGCCGTGCTCCATGATGAGGCGCTCGTCGGGATAGACGGGCGTGAGGTTGGCGAACTTCACGCGGTGCGTGGGCCCCTCGAAGGGCTCGTCGTTGAGCGTGACGATGGTGTTGAGCGCCGGGTACTTCTCGTTCTCGCGCGGGGGACGCACGCGGCCAGTGATGTAATCGCCCTTGCGCAGGCCCTGGCGGCGTACGGTGCTCACGCCGACGTAGACGTCGTGCTCGCCGGGAAGGTAGCCGCTGGTGCGGATGAAGCCGTAGCCATCGGGCAGCAGGTCGAGTATGCCCTCGACCATGACGAAGCCCTCGGCCTGGAGCAGCGCGTCATAGACCGCGGATACCAAGTCGTCTCGCTCGCCGTACTCGCTCGCGTCGACGCCGAGCTCGATGGCCTTGGCGGTGAGCGCCTCGTCGTCGAGCAACGCGAGCTCGTCGCGCGTGGCGGAGGGCACGATTTCCTTGCGCTGATGGTTGTTGCGATTGCGACGATTGCGGCGGTTGCGACGCTTTCCCTCGCGCTGCTCGCCGGCATCGCCCTCCTCGGCGGTCTCGGAAGAGGCCGTCGAATCATCTGCCGAGGTCTCGCCATCTGCCGCCACCTCGGACGCTTGCTCCGGCGTCTCGGTCGCTTCCTGCGGCTTCGCCTCGTCGTCGGCGCCCGCCGTCTCCGTGGTGGCCGTCTCGCCTGCATCTGCGGGCTCCTTGACGGCATCACCCTCATCGGCATCGACCGGCTTCTTGGTGGTCCTGCGCTTGCGCGTCACCTTCTTCTCGACGGGCTGCTCGGACACTGCTGCCTCGTCCGTGACGGCGGGTTCGGGAACGTCGACGAGGGAGAGTTGCTCTTCGCCGGCATCCGCCTTGGGCTCGTCCGCCTTCTTCGCCGCGGTCTTGCGCGTCGTCGTCTTCTTCTTGGCGGGAGCCTTCTTGGTGGTCGCGGACTTGGCGGGAGCCTTCTTCGCCGTCGTCTTACGCGTGGCCTTTTTCGCCGCGGGTTTCTCCTCGGCTGCGGTCTCCTCGGTGGCTACTGTCTCGTCACTCATGCGTTCTCAACCTTTTCCCAGTCGGCCTTGAACTTCTCGAGTCCCTGCTCGGTCAACGGATGGTACATGCACTTCTTCATCGCGCCGTAGGGAACCGTCGCGATGTCGGCACCCATGAGGGCGGCCTGCGTCACGTGGTTGGCGGAGCGGATGGAGGCGGCGATGATCTCGACCGGATGGCCGAAGTCGTAGTTCTTGATTGCCGTGACGATGTCGTCGAGCTGGTCGAGGCCATCCTCGGCGATGTCATCGAAGCGGCCCACGAAGGGGCTGATGTAGCGGGCGCCCGCACGTGCCGCGAGCAGCGCCTGGGGCACGGTGAACACGAGCGTCATGTTCACGTCGATGCCCTCCTCGAAAAGCGCCTTGGTGGCGGCGAGCCCCTCGACGCCGACCGGAATCTTGACGACCATGTTATCGGCGAGTGCGGCAAGAGCACGACCCTGCTCGATCATGCCATCGCGATCCTCGGCGGTGACCTCTCCGCTCACGGGACCGTCAACCAGCTTGCAGATCTTGACGAGATGCCCCTCGAAATCCTCGAGCTTGCCACCCGTGCGCGCGTAGAGGCTCGGATTGGTCGTGACACCGGCGAGCGCGCCCCATGATGCCACCTCTTCGATCTCGGCGAGATCAGCGGTATCCAGGAAAAACTTCACTGTTGCTCCTTCGTACATTGATTGTCTTGCCCGTTTGAGAATCTGAGCAGGGGTATGCGAGAACAGAATGACGAACGGGGATTGACTATGGAAAGGAAAGTCGAGACGCTCACCGCGCCTCTTGACCTGTGACACTATAGCATGACCTGAAAACGGCTACAATACACCTGTTTGGATACCTCGGATACTGACTGGCTATGCGTCTCGCGCACGTGCCAATGGGAGACATACATGTCCATACCTCGTTTTTTCATGGAAGGCGAACTGCCCGAAGGTGATATCGTCACCCTTCCCTTCTCCGATAAGGAACTACACCACCTCGCGGTGCGCCGCATCAGGGAAGGCGAGCACATCGCAGCCGTCGCCGCCGGCGGCAAATGCTGGGAAGTCGAGATCGAGACGATCGACGAGTTCGAGGCAACGGGTCGCTGCATCCAGGAGATGCCGCTCGAGAAGCTCCCCGACCTCACGCTCGTGCAGGGCATCTCGAAGGGCGATCGCATGGGGCAGACCATCCGCCAGACCACGGAACTCGGTATAGGACGCATCATACCCTTCCTCTCCGCACGCACCGTCGTGCGCCTCGCTGTCGACGAACGCGGTCGCAAGGGCTCGCGATGGCGCCGCATCGCGCTTTCCGCCGCCAAGCAGTCCGGTCGCAACATCCTGCCCATCGTCGAGGATCCCACGGGACTCGATGACATCTGCCGCGAGCTCGCGGAATACGACCGGGTCGTCATCGCCTGGGAGGAAGCGGACAAGCGGGCGGACGGCACGCCGCTTTCCGTCACCGACGCGCTCGAGGGCTGCGATATCGACAGCCATGTCGCACTCGTCATCGGCCCCGAAGGTGGTCTTACGGCCGAGGAGGTCGAGGCGATCAAATCCCTGGGTTCCTTCGTCAAGATCGTCTCGCTCGGCGAGTTGATCTTGCGCACCGAGACGGCCGGCACGGTCGCGACCGCCTTGTGCATGTACACCCTGGGCGGCTTGGGCAACCATAGCTAGACAGGAACCAGACGCACCAGAGACGCGAGGGGTCCCCATTCCGCGCTTTCACATCCACACGCTTGGCTGCAAGGTCAACATGGCCGAATCGGAGGCCATCGCTGCCGCGCTGCTTGCCTTGGGGTGGACGCGTGCGACCGATGCCGCCGATTGCGATGTCGCCATCCTCAACACCTGCACGGTCACGGGGGAAGCCGACGCGAAGAACCGCAAGGTACTCCGCACGCTGCTGCGGGCTGGCAAAGCCGCGATCATCGTGACGGGATGTGCGGTGAACATCGACGCCGCACGTTATGCCGACATCGATCCCCGCATCATCTGCGAGCATGACAAGGAGAGGATTCCCGCGCTCGCCGTGCGCCTCACTCGCGATACGGCCGCGGTTTCGACCGCCATCTCTGACCAGACGACAATGGAGAGGAGCGATTCCGGCTTCAGGACGCGTGTCGACCTCAAGATCCAGGATGGCTGCGACAACACGTGCAGCTACTGCATCGTGCACGTCGCCCGTGGACCAGCTCGCTCCGTGCCGGCCGCAACCGTTATCTCCCGTGCTCGGACGCTCGCCGATGCGGGCACGCGCGAGCTCGTGCTCGTCGGCATCGACCTGGCCGCTTACCGGGATGCGGATATCGACCTCGCTCGACTCGTGACGCTCTTGCAAGAGAAGACGGATATCGGGCGTGTGCGCGTCTCGTCAGTGGAGCCGCAAAGCGTCACGCCCACGCTCGTCGACGTGCTCGCGCACTCGGAGGGGCGCTTGTGCCGTCATCTGCACCTGTGTCTGCAATCGGGATCGGACAAGGTCCTGCGCGAGATGAACCGTCGCTACGACGCCGATGCGTTTTGCGCGCTCGCCAACCGCCTGCACGAGGCAGTCCCTCGAATCGCCCTGTCAACCGATGTCATCGTCGGCTTTCCCGGCGAAACGGAAGATGACTTCGCGCGGACCTGCAAGCTCGTCGAGCGTTGCGGCTTCATGCGCCTGCACGTGTTTCGGTATTCGAAGCGACCGGGCACGCCCGCCGCGATCCGCGACGATCAGGTGGACCCAAAGGTCAAGGCCGCACGTTCGCAAACCCTCATTGATCTCGGGCGTCGCCTTGCGCTTTCCGACATGGAGCGACGTCTCGGAACCATTGAAGAAGTCGTCATCGAGCGTCCGGGCATTGGCACGAGCGAGTCCTATCACGCGGTCGCATGCGATACGGCGCTTCCCGTCGGGGCGCTCGTCGAGGTCGAGTTCAGCGATATCGATACAGACACCATGCGTCTTGTCGGAAGATAGAACGGCAAGCGACCCCGTATGCACCTAATTTTCGTTTTCCTAGGGTCCCGTGTCTCTTCATACACGTTTTTTTGCGTTTCTCTAGTCCTAAGAAGGTTTGAATCTTAGAAAAACGTCTAAAAGCATGCAAGCGCCTCCATTTTTGATCATGTCCCAAATGTTGGTGTAAGAACCGTTTCGATTGAAACATAAGAAACGG
>UQUH01000083.1 GCA_900544245.1 uncultured Coriobacteriaceae bacterium
CATATCGTCATCAGGCTCGGGTGTTTCCTCGCCGTTTACCGTGATGCTGCAGGTCGCGTAGACGAGCGTGCCGCCCACGGCGACGTGCCGTGCCGCCTCATCGAGCAGCGCGCACTGCAGGATCGCGAGTTCGGTGACGTCGGCAGGCGTGAGCTTCCAGCGAATCTCGGGATGACGGCGCATGGTGCCCGTCCCCGAGCACGGAGCGTCGAGCAGCACCGCGTCGTAGCACGGCAGCACGCCGTCAATCGCGTCAAGCACACACGCATCGCCCGCAAGCGACATGACGTCCTCGATACCTGCCTGCCGCATGCGCTCGGCGTGCAGCTGCATGCGATACTCGTGCAATTCGATGGCATGGATAGGCACGGTATGTCCGAGCGTCTCGATCGCACGGCTCTCGAGCAACATCGTCTTGGTGCCCCTGCCCGCCCCTATCTCGAGTATCGTGCCACCAAGCGGCACGAGACCCGCCACACGCTGGGCCGACAGATCGCAGGCGAAGGGATTGCCCGGTTCGAAGGGATTGTCCCGCAAGTAACGCGGCGCTGGATGCAGGTCCGCCTCCATTATCGCCGCGGCAGCATCACGGCCGTATTCGACAGCCAGGCGCACGGCGAGCCATTCGGGCATGCCGAAGGAACGCGCCCAGGCAGCATCGTCCGTGGCGACATCACCCCAGGGAAAGTCGCGGGCATCGCGCGCCATCTTGCGCAGTACGGCGTTGGCAAGCCCCGCGGCTCGCGGCGTCACCGAGCGCACGAGCTCGACACCCTGGTTCACGACGACGTGATCCGGCTTGTGCAGGAACAGCAACTCGTAGGCCGATATGCGCAAGGCGTCGCGCACCTTGGGCTTGACGTCGCGCGGCGAGGAGAGTGCGCGATCGATGGCTTCGTCGAGCGTACCACGGCACATCGTCACGCCGAAGGCCAGCACCTGGGCGAAATCGAATTCCTCGGCGGGAAGTTGCGTTGCGGCTCGCTCGACGCTCACGAGCTCGCGCAGGTAGGCATCGCGCTCGCGAACCTCCCGGGCGAACTTGAGGGCGAGCAGGCGGGCAGGCGTCGCCTTGGACGCACGTGGCTTAGCCATAGACGGGCAGCTTGTGGTAGTACTCGGGCAAGACGCTCCAGGTCAAATCATCGGAGCCATGCAGGCCGGCAATCCATGCCTGGGCAGACATGACGCGCTTGTTTTCGGGTTTGACCTCGTCTATCTCGACGGCACGACCCTTGAGGCCGAGGTAGATATGCTTCTTCTCGAGAACGACCTCGCCACGCTCCAGGATGATGTCTGCCGGATGGGCGCGCAGTATGGTAACCCTGCGACCGCAAATGACGCAGCGTGACGGCGTGCGATGGGAGGATGCCTGCACACGGCGCAAGAACTCGGCGTTGGTGAGGCCAGGACGCAGGAGCGTCTCGTCCTTGCTGACCTTCTCGGCGTACGTCACGAGCTCCGCGTCCTGGTCGAACCACTCGTAGGTGCCCGCCTCGATTTGCGGAAGCGCCTCGAGCAGTCCATCGGCGCCGATTTCGGCAAGCTCGTGCAGCAATTCCTCGGTCGTCTTGTGCGCGATCTCGACCGCACCGAGCGTATGGTATGCACCCGTGTCGAGCCCCTCCTCCATCTGCATGAGGCAGACGCCCGCAAGTTCGTCGCCATTGAGGATCGCACGTTGGACGGGTGCGGCACCGCGCCAGCGCGGCAGCAGGGAACCGTGGATGTTCAGGCAGCCAAAACGCGGGATGTCGAGAACCTCGCGCGTGAGCAACGCACCGAACGCCGCGACGATGATGACATCGGGGGCAAGCGAGGCCAGGTGCTCGACGACGCCGCTCTCGCGCAACGAGTAGGGCGTGAAGACCGGCAGCCCAAGCTCCTCGGCACGCATCTTGACGCGCGTGGGCTGCATTTTGTTACCACGACCGGCATGCGCGTCGGGACGCGTGTAGATGGCACTGATGACGTGGTCGGGCGATGCCGCGAGCCTGTCGAGCGCGGGCAGGGCGAAGGAGGGAGAACCCATGAAGACGATATTCATTGTGCATCCACCTCCATCAGCGGTCACGAGCCGAGAGACGAGCTCTCCTATTGGCCGGTTGCGGCACGGTATTCCCTGAGTGCCTTGAGACGGGCGATGGGATCGGCACGCTCGATGAGCGTCACGCCGTCCAGGTGGTCCATCTCGTGTTGCATGCAGATTCCGAAAAGGTCCTCGCCGTAATGCTCGATCTCGTTGAAGTCGGCGTCCAGGCACTTGACCCTCACCCACTCCCAGCGCTTCACGTTGACGGAGAGACCGGGGAGCGAAAGGCAACCCTCGGTCGAGGGAATTTTCGTCTCGGAATGCTCGATGATCTCGGGATTGATGAGCACGAGGGGACGGCTGGGTAGAAGCTCGCCGTCCTCGTCTTCGGTCACGTAATCGGTGTCGATGACGACCATGCGCTTGAGCAGGCCAACCTGCGGACCGGCAAGGCCGACGCCGTCCGACCCGTACATCTCCTTGAACATGTTATCGACATAGCGCAGCACGGTCTCGTCACCGGGCTCGACCGGCTCGCAGACCTCGTGCAACACGGGATCGGGAAATGTGTAAACCTGCATGTTTCGCCTCGCTTCCGAAAAAACGAACCGCCCTAGTTTAGCAGATGGCGCAAGGCATGCTACAGGTTTTGCTGAGCGCGCAAGGCACTCTCCTGGCTCATGCCCATCGTCGAGAAGCGCTCCTTCATGAACTCGTCGTCGTAATGCTCGTCGAACCAGACCTGCACCTCGTTCTCGACGGGCAATCCGGCCTCGCGCTGCGACCAGCAATCGAGTGCGAGCAGGGTCATGATCGCGTTGACCACCATGAAGGTGAAAAAGATGACCGTGATCGTCGCACGCCACTTGAGCGGGATGATGTCGACGACCTGCATGACGCCGGGCAAAAGTATGCGAATCCACACTAGTCCGCACAGGCCCCAAGCGCACGCGTGGGCGAAATCGGTCCTGCCGTCGATGGAGAGGAAGGTGCCGGAGTAGTCCCAGGCGACCACGCCGAAGGCGGTCTGCATGTACCAGGAGACGAAGAACTCGAACGCGGCGCCGATGACACCGGAGACGACGAAGATGAACAGGGCGTTGCGGTACCACATGCGATTGAGCGCGATGGTCATGAGCAGGGCGCCAAAACCGTAAATCGGCGAGAACGGTCCCCATAGCAGGCCCGCACGGCTTTCCCAGACGTGATTGACGAGCAGGCAGAAGACCATTTCCATGCACAGGCCCAGCACGCTTGCCGTCATGAAGATCCAGAAGAGATTGAAGAAGTTGAGCGGGATGTAACCGCGACGGTCCGGATCGCGCTCGTAGACCTTCTTGCGCGCCTCCTTGCCATCCTTGAAGGGATTCTTGAACGCCGGCGCACGATCGAGATTCGGGTCGTTGTAAATCTGATATGCGACTGCGCAGATGAACTGGAACACGTAGGTGATTTCGAGCCAGACGACGCCATTGAGGGCGACGCTCGTGAGCAACCCGGCCAAAAGCAGGACGACGAGCACGCGCAGGAGCATGCGTGCCTCGAATATCCTGCCGTTCCGGTCGAGGTAGATGAGGACGATGAGCCCCGCGAAGTTGAGTGCGGCGATATCTACGCCGAGATGTTCCGCCAGTTCCTCCGCAGCGAAAGCCGTAGACGATGGCGACGATGCCATAGCTGTTGACCGTGCCGGTGAAGAGCTCCGTCAGGTGTCCCCAGCTCAGGACGCATTGCGAGATGACCTGCAGCACGGAGATGCAGAGCGAGGCGATGATGAGCGCCGCGATGATGCGGTTTGCCTTGGGAATGGCCGGAGGGGGCACCGTCTCGCGCAGTTCCTCGCCAAAGCGCTCCACCGAATGCTCGACGCGTTCAACGGAATCCTCCACGCGCCTTTCGGCATCCTCCCTTACTTCCCTGATGGCGCGCTCCGCCTTGCGCTCCGTGCGGGCAAAGGCATTGGGGCGCACGGTCAGCGGAATCTGCTTGCGCTTGTCGTTCTTTCTATCGGCCACGGTGCCATCCCCTCTCATGCAATGACGTCCGGTTCGCCCGCTAGCTGGCACTCATGTTGAAGACGCTCGCGAGCAACCCATCGAACTCGTCAGGATAATCGATGTCGCGTTCGGTGACCACGTCGTCCTTCGTCTCCTTGAGACGATGCATGGAAAGCGTGATGCGTCCCACCTCGCCGTCGATGCAGACGAGAGGACCCTTGAGGAACCGCGACGACGGATCGGTCTCGAAGAAGTGGCGTCGGGAATCGAACTCGGCCGGCTC
>UQUH01000084.1 GCA_900544245.1 uncultured Coriobacteriaceae bacterium
GAAGACGAGGGCAAAGGGCGTCGGGTGCGTCATCGTAGCCGATCTTCTTCTTGAGGAACGAGATGGCGAAGAAGCAGCAGGGTGAGACGAGCGCGCCCATGACGATGGCCGCCCAGGGCTCGACGAAGCCGGCTGCCGGCGTAATGGCCACGAGGCCCGCGACGAGGCCCGTGCATGCGCCAACGAGCGTCGGCTTGCCCACCTTGATGCGCTCGACGAGCATCCAGGAAAGCAATCCGGCAGCAGAGGCGGCGACGGTGTTGAGCAGGGCCAGGGCCGCCACTCCGTCTGCCGCGAACTCAGAACCGGCGTTGAAGCCGAACCAACCGAACCACAGCAGGCCGGCACCCAGGACGACGAAGGGCACGTTATGCGGACGATAGCTCATGAGGCCGAAGCCCTTGCGACGTCCGATGATGAGGCAGAGCATGAGACCGGTGAGACCGGAGCTGATGTGCACGACGTCGCCACCTGCGAAGTCGAGGGCACCGATCATGTCGCCGATGAGGCTTCCGTCGCCGCCCCAGACCATGTGGGCCAGCGGTGCATAGACGAGCGGTACCCAAAGGACCACGAACAGGATGAGGGCGCCGAACTTCATGCGGCCGGCGACGGCACCCGTGATGATGGCCGTCGTGATCATGGCGAAGGCGAGCTGGAAGCCGATGTTCACGATGGAGGGATAGTCGAGCCCCTCGCTGTTGACGCTTTCCTCGGCGAACATGTCCGTCACGGCGCTGAAGCAGCCGATTTGGTCGATGCCGCCGAAGAACGGCAGGGCGCCGTCCCCGCCATAGGCAAAGGACCATCCGAACAAAACCCAGATGACGCCGACGACGCCGATGACGCCAAAGACCATCATCATCGTGTTGACGACGTTCTTGCGCCTGGAGAGGCCACCGTAGAAGAAGGCCAGCCCCGGCGTCATGAGGAGCACCAACATGGTGCATACGATCATGAATGCAGTTGTTCCCGTATCAAACATGAGAATCCTCCTTTTCTCTCCTCCTGACACCTTCATTTTTCGGTCAGCATTGTTTCAATGCAGTTTCGGGGGTGTTACTTTGTGTTTAACGCTGACTCGACGGGGAGTGCCCCGCTGTTGTTCGTTCGAGTAGAGGGAACGTCACATGGACCAGAAGATCGCAGACGAGCTGATACGTGCCGGCTTGGAACTGCGCCATGACGAAGATGGGCTCGTGCTCGAAGGCAACGGCATGGCCTTGCGTGCGAGCTTCGATGAGATGAAGCATCGCTTGCTCCCCGGCAAGCTTAATCGCGAGCTTCTCGTTCGCGCCTGCAAGGTCAAAGGCGTTGCGGCGCCGAGGCTCGTCGATGCGACCGCCGGGCTCGGGCAGGACTCTCTCCTGCTCGCTGCCGCCGGATTTACCGTCACCCTCTTCGAGTGCAATCCCGTCATCGCGCTTCTGCTCGCCGATGCCGTCGAGCGCGCCCGCCTGGATCCCGAGCTCGCCGAGGCCGCCAGCCGCATGCACGTCGTGGAGGGCGATAGCGCCACCGCCCTATGCGCGTTCGACGAATCCGTCGACGTCGTCTACCTCGACCCGATGTTTCCCGGACGCACGAAGAGCGCGGCGGTGAAGAAGAAGTTCCAGCTCCTGCATCGACTCGAGATGCCGTGTCAAGACGAAAAGTCGCTGCTTGATGCTGCACTCGGCGCTCGTCCGCGCAAAATCGTCATTAAGCGTCCGATCAAGGGGCCATATTTGGCCGGCGTGAAGCCTAGTTATGAGTTATGCGGTAAGGCGGTTCGCTACGATTGCATCGTCATCGTCCGGGATTCTTGACGTGACGGGCAGGTAGCGAGAGTATAATTGCCACGTTTTAACATACGCGTGAGGAGTAGTAATGAGCAGCGATTGCATTTTCTGCAAACTTGTCGCAGGAGAGATTCCGTCCACCAAGGTGTACGAAGACGAATACGTGTACGCATTCGACGATATCGAGCCCGAGGCCCCCGTCCACGTGCTCGTCGTCCCCAAGACGCACTACCACGAGCTTAACGGCGAAGTGCCCGCAGAAGCTCTCGGTCATATCATGGCGGCAATTCCCAAGGTCGCCAAGATCAAGGGCGTTGACGAGTCGGGTTTTCGCTGCATCATCAACGTTGGCCCGGATTCTGCCCAGACGGTGCCTCATATGCACGTACACGTCATCGGAGGCGCCAAGATGGGTCGTGCCACCTTCGAAGGTTCCTGGCGCGAATAGGAGTCACGACGTTATCAAATGCCTTTCATTGGGGCACGTGGCCGTTCGAGCCACGTGCCCCTTTGCATGTTCCCGCATCTGCGCTATCATGCGCCAAGCATGCGAGCATGGTGGTGGCGACACCCGTACGCTTCGGGGCCGCACACGCATATACCGTGCCCCATGTGCCATAGGGCATCACGTTGCCCACGTACAGAGCTTGTATTCGAAGAGAAACGGGACTCGCATATGACGTACAAGGAAAAGCTCCAACAAGCCAACAGGGAGGCGCTCGCGGCCGTCATTGGCCTTGTCGCGACCATCGTCGTGTGGGCGCTGCTCGGGTTCGGCGTCGCGCAGACAGGCATCGTCGTCTTCTCCACACCGCTTTGGGTCATTACCGGCTGCTTCGGCACCTTCGCGTTTGCAGTCGTCTTGTCGATCGTGATGGCGAAATTCGTCATGCATGACGTCGGCCTTGACGACAATGACGGGGAAGGAGCCGATGATGGAAGGTAATCCGCTCACCCTCATTCCCGTGCTCGTCTTTCTGCTCGTCACCTTCGCGGTCGTCATGCGCATCAACAGGCGCGTGGCCGTGGAAGGCAAGAGCTTCGTTCCGGAGTATTTCATCGGAAGCAGGAGTCTTGGCGGTTTCGTGCTCGCCATGACTACCATCGCAACCTACGGTTCGGTCAGTTCGTTCGTGGGTGGTCCCGGTCAGGCATGGTCCGTCGGCTGGGGCTGGGTGTACATGTCGGCCGTCCAGGTGACCGCGTTGTTCCTGCTGTTCGGTATCCTCGGCAAGAAGCTGGCCCTCATTAGTCGTAAGATCGGGGCTATCACCATCATCGACGTGCTGCGCGCACGCTACAAGTCGGATGCCATCGCCAACATCTCGGCTGTCATCATCCTGCTCTTCTTCGCGGCGATGATGGTCGCCCAGTTCGTCGGCGGTGCCAAGCTCTTCGAATCCGTGACGGGATATAGCTACGTCATCGGCTTGCTGATCTTCGGTATCGTCGTCATCTCCTACACGACGGTCGGCGGCTTTCGTGGCGTGGCCGTGACGGATGCCATCTGCGGCGTCATGATGATCGTCGGCATTGTCATCCTCGCGGCGGGCATCCTCATCGCCGGTGGCGGTTACGAGAACATCATGAACACGATCATGGCGGAAAACCCCGGCATGATGGATCCGCTTTCCGACGGGCAGATGCCCATCGGGCTGTATGTTACGCAGTGGCTGCTCGTGGGCGTGCTCACGTTCTGCTTGCCGCAATCCGTTGTGCGTTGCATGGGGTTCAAGGACGAGAAGGCTCTCAAGAACGCCATGGTCGTCGGTACGGTTATCATCGGTCTGATGATGATCTGCGTCACCTCGCTCGGCGTGCTTTCCAAGGGTGTGCTTCCCGGCTCGCTCGATGAGTATGGCGGTTCGGTGGATAACATCATCCCGTCTGCGATCATGAGTACTCTTCCCGCGTGGCTCGCTGGCATAGCGATCGTGGGACCGATCGCCGCATCGATTTCGACGGTCTCCTCGCTGCTTATCAGCTCTTCCTCGTCCATCATCAAGGACATGTACATGCACTACAGCGAGAAGAGGGGCAAGCCGATTGAGGACGCACGAGTCTCGACCCTCTCCCGTATCTTCACGTATGCCGTCGGCATTATCGTACTCGTGATTGCCATAGCGCCGCCGGATGTCATCTGGAAGATCAACATGTTCGCCTTTGGCGGACTCGAGACGGCGTTTTGCTGGGTGTTCGTCATGGGGTTGTTCTGGAAGAAGGCGCACACCTGGGGTGCCCTTGCCTCCATGGTTGGCGGCGTGCTCGTCTATTGCCTGACGATGGCCGTCGGCTTCAAGCCCTTTGACCTGCATCAGATCGTGCTGGGCGCGAGCGTGTCGTTGCTGCTCATGCTCGTCTTCTCATGGCTGGGCACGCGGCATGACGAGCGACGAGGTGTCGTCGATCAGCCGGACGGCGTCTTCTTCGTCGCCTAAGGGGGCGCGTGGGTAATGCGCCTCACCTCGACGGTCGCTCCCCGACAGCCCGCTTCGCGGTCCTTACGGCTCGCTCCCTT
>UQUH01000085.1 GCA_900544245.1 uncultured Coriobacteriaceae bacterium
ATCTAAACGTGCCCGCGAGCAGCACCCCTTGCCTCGACGGTCGCTCCCCGACAGCCCGCTTCGCGGTCTTTACGGCTCGCTCCCTTAAACCTCGGCTCGACGTGCTGTCTGCGGGCTTTCGCTCGCGATAGAATCGTGCATCATGTACGAAGTACTCGTGGACATACTCGACGCAGTGCGCGTCAACGGCCCGCTCGATGCCATCGAGCTCGGTCAGATCCTCAACCGCCATAACAAGCGTGCGGCGACGCGCGAGCGCGCCTATTCCAAGAAGCGCGTGCTCCCGTATTATCTCAGGCTCAAGGAGGAAGATCCGGCTGCCTGGGAGGCGCTCGACATCGACGACGAGCTCGAACGCCGGCTCTTCGCCACGCTTCGTATGAAGCCTCGTCGTACCGCAAGCGGTGTCGCCACCATCACGGTCATCACCAAACCCGCTGTTTGCTCGGGCAATTGTCTGTATTGTCCCAATGACGTGCGCATGCCCAAGAGCTACTTGCATCGCGAACCCGCCTGCCAACGGGCAGAACGTAACTACTTTGACCCCTATCTGCAGGTTGCTTCGCGCTTACGAGCCCTCGAGCAGATGGGGCATGTCTGTGACAAGGTCGAGCTTATCATCCTCGGTGGCTCGTGGAGCGATTATCCGACCGGCTACCAAGTATGGTTCGTGAACGAGTTGTTCCGCGCCCTTAACGAGGCGCCCGTCGGAGCCGACGTCCTCAAGGAACGAAAGGCCCTCTACCGTGAGGCGGGCATCGATGGACGCGACGAGGTGCTCGCCGAGCAAACGCGCGATATCCAGGCTGCGGTCAATGACGGCGTGCTTGACTTCAACAGCGCCGTACGACGGCTCTATGGTTCGGGGAGTGCCTGGGAGGATGTCGCTTCGTGGCAGACGGCGAGCATGACCGAGCTTGCCGAACAGCAACGCGTCAACGAGAAAGCCGCGCATCGGGTTGTCGGGCTGGTCGTCGAGACGCGCCCCGAGACGCTCGATGCGCCAACGCTCGCGCATCTGCGCGCGCTCGGTTGCACGAAGGTGCAGATTGGCGTGCAGAGCCTGCGTCCTGACGTGCTCGAGCTTAACGGGCGACATGCAGGCGAAAGCGACCTGCGTCGGGCCTTCGAGCTTTTGCGCATCTTCGGTTTCAAGATACACACGCATTTCATGGCGAATCTCTACGGGTCCGACATCGCCGATGACGAGGCTGACTACGCGCGTTTCGTGAGCGAGGTCGCCTTCCAGCCCGATGAGGTCAAGCTCTATCCGTGCGTTCTCGTCGAGGGTACGGGGCTCGTCAGACGATACGAGACGAGGGAGTGGCGGCCCTATGCGGAAGAGGACCTCGTCGGGTTGCTGGCGCGCGACGTGCTCGTGACACCACCGTTCACACGCGTCTCGCGCATGATTCGTGACATCTCTGCCGTCGATATCATGGCCGGCAGCAAGAAAACGAACCTGCGCCAGCTCGTCGAGGCAAGCGATGCACTGAAGACCGGTGACGTGCGCGAGATTCGCTTTCGCGAGATTGCGGGCGAGGAGGTCGACGTCTCATCTCTCGTGCTCGATACGGTTTCTTACGAGACCACGAATACGAGCGAGCACTTCTTGCAGTGGGTTACGCCCGAGGGGAAGATCGCCGGTTTCCTGCGCCTGTCATTGCCGCATGAGGACTATCTGCGTGCGCATGCGAAAAGACTCCCCGACGAGCTCGGATGCGCGATGATTCGCGAGGTGCACGTCTATGGGCAGGTCGCGAACCTACATCGAAGCGATGGGAGTGCGCAACATCTCGGACTCGGCAGAAAGCTGATAGAGCGTGCCTGCGAGCTCGCGCGCGAAGCCGGTTTCGGGCGTATCAACGTCATCAGCTCGGTCGGGACGCGCGATTACTATCGCAAGCTCGGCTTCGTGGATGGCATGCTGTACCAGACGCGGGAACTCTAGTCGTCAAAGCCCCACATGCGGACTTCCGGTTCGAGCACGACACCCGAATCGGCGAAGACGGCATCCTGCACATCTGAGATGACCTGGCGCACATCACGGGCGCTCGCCGTTCCCATGTTGACGACGAACCCGCAGTGCTTGGTGGAGACCTGTGCGCCACCGCAGGTGTGGCCACGCATACCCGCGTCGTCGATGAGCTTGCCGGCATAGTGGCCGAGGGGGCGCTTGAAGGTCGATCCGGCGCTGCCTAGTTCGAGGGGTTGCTTGGCGGCCCGTCGTTCGGCAAGCTCGTCCATGCGCGCGCGAATCTGGGACGTATCCCAGGGGACGAGCTGGAGCGTGGCATCGAGGACGATGTAACCCTCATCGGACATCATGGAGTGCCGGTAGCGCCAATCAGCCTCGCTCGCGGGCACGGTGACGACCTCTCCGGCCGGTGTCAGGCAGGTCACCTCGACGCAGACGTGCGCGAACTCGCCGTCGTATGCGCCGGCGTTCATGATGGCCGCCCCGCCGATGGAACCGGGAATGCCGCTGGCGAACTCGTAGCCGGAGAGACCGGCCTTTCAAGGTGGGCGCAAGCCGCCTCGGCGACCTGCTCGTTGGTGGCACCGGCCTGCGCGATGACGCGCGTGCCGTTGACGCGGATGTCCGCGAAATGCTCGCCCAGGCAGATGCACACGCCCTCGATCCCCTCGTCTGCGACGAGCAAGTCGCTGCCGCACCCGATGACGTGCCAGGGAGCGTTCGCCAGTCTGCATGCGTCGAGTACGGCGACGAGCTCGTCGACCGATGCGATGGATGCGAAGAAATCGGCCGGACCGCCCACCTTGAAGGTGGTGTGTGCGCTCATGGGCTCGCCTTTGAGCAGACGCTCGGCGTCAATTGCGATTTCGAGTCGGTTTGCAAGGGCGTCGGTATTCATGGTGCGTTTCCTCGTGGTAGCCATATTGTCTTGCTGCATGATACCCGACAATGTCGCCCGCATGAGCTACAATACCCGCTCGCAATGACAATCGTCTCGAAGGGAAGGTCGATGATCGCAGAGTACAAGAACGACAAGGTCGCGTTTTTGAGTGCGCTCGAGCAGGCTGATGCCAACTTGCATGCCAACGTCGCCACCTACGCCGTCGTCGAGACCGAGGACCCCATGACGCCCTTCGAGATATGCCTCGTTCACGAACGTGGCGCCGAATCTGATGCGGCGCGCCTGCTCAACGAGCGGCTCTTCGACCACGCCTTCCTCGACTTCGGGTACAAGGAGGTGCGCAGCGAGGACAATCTCGAGGGAGTCGTCTATGCGCCCATAGAGGAGCTGTTCGGCGATAAGCCGTGCATCGGCGTTGCGCCGCGGTCGATGTTCGATGACGACCTGACGCGCGTGCGCATGGCACGCGGAACCGAGGAAGACGACGTGGAGGAGGACGCCGATGCGATGCGTTTCACGCACTTTCTCAAGGCGGTCGATGGCCGCGTGATTGACGGCGCTCCTGCCCGCACGCTCGTTGCCGAAGATGTCGCCCAGGTTCGCGGCCTGCTTTTCAAATACGTGACCGGCGGCGATGACGCCTCGCAGTGCGTGGTCGCATTCCAGCGCACGCAACGCATGTGGATTCAGCAGAAGTCGAGCTACCTTCTCTTCGACGGTGCGCATGCCGAGCCCGATGCCTTTGCGAGCCGCTCCCTTCGCGTGGGAACCACCTTCGATTTCGCTCTTTTCGGTGACAAGGTCTTGTTCCGCAACCTGCGCGCCCTCGAGATCCTCTTCAAGTTCAACAAGCTCGTGAGCCAACGCGCCAAGGACTACGCCGACACGCTCGACGGCATCGTCGCCGACTTCGAGAAGCTCGACGAGCGTATCGAAGCGAGCAGGGGCGTCGCCAACAAGCTGCTCAAGATGCAACGCGAGGGCACGGCCGTTGCCGAGCTTGACCCCGAGGAACTCGAATACCGTGTCAACCGCATCGCGTACTACAGTCGCAAGCTCAAGTTCAACGAGGATGGCAAGATCATGCTCACCACCAATCGCGAGGTGAACGACTTTCTGCGCATGCTTAACGATGACTTCCTCGTCTCCCCACTCTCGCAGGCCGAATACGAGGCGCGCTCGAAGAAGCCCCTCAGACGCGACGACGAATAAGACGCTGTGCCAGAGGGTCAGATCCTGGTAGTGTCCCGAATGTTGGTGTAGGCACCTAGAATCTGGTTCGTATTCTAGCCC
>UQUH01000086.1 GCA_900544245.1 uncultured Coriobacteriaceae bacterium
CGGGCAAGCTGGGCGATGGCCTGGCCGTACGCGGGCTTGACGCCGGACTCTCGGCTCAGGGCGTCCACCGCGACCATGTCGGACTTGTGAAAGGCGCGCAGCACCTGGTCGCGCCACACGTCATCATCGCATGCCGCGCGGACGAGCGCGTTGAGCACGCCGACGGTGCCGACGGCAACCGTGAAGTCGCGCACGCCAGCTGCCGCGAGCGCCTCCATGCACACGCTCAGCACCTCGGCATCGGCGACGAAGCCCGCACGCCCGATGAACTCGATGCCGAGCTGCGTGAACTGCCGCTCCTGGCCATACGTGGACGCGCGCTCCGTGAAGACCGGCTCGCGATAGTAGAAGCGAAACGGGCCTGGCTTATCGCGCAGGCGCGTCGCCGCGAGGCGCGCAACGGGAATGGTAACGTCCGGGCGCAGGACGACGAGGTTGCTGTCGCTGTCAAAGAAGCGAAACGGCGCCTCGGCGCTCGTCGTGAACTGCGCGGCCGTGTTGTCGAGACTTCGGGCCCTGTCGAGCACGGAGGCAAGTTCGACGGCCGGTGTCTCGATGGGCAGGTAGCCCCAAAGCTCGAACCGGGCGCACACGGCGTCGCTCGTCGAACGTCGCCAAGCCGCCTCGGTGGGCAGCACATCGCGAAAACCGCGTGGCGTCTTGGGAATCATCGTGGGTCTTTCTCCTTCAATCGCGTGTCCGCACACTATAACGCAACTCGCGATACTCTACCACAGTAGAGTGATAAAGCAAATGAGAAATCTACACCTCGAGGAGCTGACACGCCGAGACGATGCGACACAGCTCGTCTTCGGCCATCTCGCTCAGCAGCACGGCGCTCGCCCCCTCGATTGCAGGCTCGGCAACCCGGCGCGTGCGATCGCGCAGCTGCAAGGGCATCTCGACATCGGTGTCACCTGCCACGAGCGCATGTTCGATATGCCCGTATTCGGCCTCGCACACCCCCAGCAGGCGCGTCACCGCATCGGTGACGCTCGCACCCTCGGGCACGACGCATACCGACAGGATGTCCTTGTTGCCATACGCGAGAACGACGTTGGAGGAATCATGCGGGTCGACGTTGACGAAAAGCAATGGTTTTTCGGAACCGAGGATGTCTATGGCCAGCAGGCTACAGAAGAAGTCGCCGCCAATCTGCGCGTTGAGACAGGGAACGAAGAACGCCTGGCCCACGGCGATGGAATTGGAGCCGGCAAACATGTATTCGACGTCGCGGCCGAACTCGCCGAGCCCCTCCTCGAGGTCATGCTGCAATTCGGCCGGATTGAGGCCCGCCGCCTTGCTCTCCATGGCGGTCGTGCCGCTCACGACGGCGACCGTGAGCTTGGAAAGCGGAATGCCCGCCTGCTCGGAAAGCTGGTCGAGCACGGCCGTCAGGCTCGCAATGAGCTCCTTGCCCGACTGCACGGCGTACTCGCCCGGCGCCTTGAGCATCGCGAGAAGCTGGTTTGACTGGAGATTGTAAAGACGGCAGGTGATGAGCTTGGCGCTCATGTAGGCCGCGACACCGTATCCCAGGACGCCATCGTCAAGCGGCCAAAAACGCTGCAGGCCGTCGAGGCCCTCGCCCACTTGCACCGCACCGCTTGTCTCGCCTGTCGTACCCATGGAACACACCGCTTGTCTTGCCTGTCGTACCCCTGTCATTAGTTTACAAATAGGCAAGTTACCTCGGGCGAACTAACGCGAAAAAATCGACGTGCGTTAATTATTTTTTGCCGAGTGGCGAGGCGGGTAAACGTGCACATCAGATTGCATGCCGCATCGCCCTGGCGCGCCACGCGCTCTAGCGGTCGGAGGCAAGCTCCTTGAGCTCTTCGAAATGCCCGGTGACGAGTCGGCCGCCCGCGTCACCCTCATGCGGCAGCGTGCAGGCCGAGCAATCCTTGACGCCATCGTCGGTGTACGAGAAGTCCCCGCCGCAATCGGACCCGAGCGCATAGAGCGGGCAATAGCAGAATAGGCAGTTGAACTCGTCGAGGTCAACGCCTTCATGACAGGGAAAGTACGCGCATGCACGATGCGCGAAGAACGGGTACTCGTGTGTCGGCTTCTGTCCCATGCCCCCATATTACCCCACCCGCCACAACGGCACGCATGGAAACGTAAGGCCTGAGAGGTGCACGATCGAGGCGACTGGATCTCGGAGCCTCGTCGTGCGCCTCCCAGGCCCCAGCCCTGTGCTACGATAACCCCACATCCCGCCCAGAACGGAGACCCGCCCATGCCCCACATCGACCAGTACCGAGATCGCATCGCCGACGCCGTGCGCACCGTACGCGCGACGACCCCGCTTTCCGGCTCCATCACCAACTTCGTGACGATCGACTTCGTCGCCAACGCGCAGCTCGCGGCCGGCGGTTCTGCCGCGATGGTGTACCTTCCCGACGAAGGCGAGGCACTCGGCACGATGTCCGGCTCGTTCTACGTCAACGTGGGCACGCTGCTCCCCTCCCACGAGGAGACGATGTGCCGCACCGCGACTGTCCTCTGCGAGCGCAAAACGCCCTGGGTGCTCGACCCCGTCGGCATCGGCCTAGGTGCGGTGCGCGGACGCATCCTCGCGCACATGAAGGACAACCCGCCCACCATCATTCGCTGCAACGCGTCCGAGGCGATCGCGCTTGCCGACGCATGGGGCCTCGAAGGCGGCTATGCAACCGGTGGCGTAAAAGGCGTCGATTCGACTGACAGCGTCGACACGGCCCGTAGCGCCGCGATTGCGCTGGCCCGTCACATCAGGGGCGCCGTCGCCGTTTCCGGTCCCGTCGACCTCGTCACCGACGGAACGCTCGTCGCACATTCACGGGGCGGCTCGCCCCTCATGGAGAAGGTGACCGGATTCGGCTGCGCGCTCGGAGGCGTCGTCGCCGTCTATGCCGCCTGCGCCGACCCCTTCACCGCCGCGCTTGCCGGAAGCGCCGCCTTCAACTGCGCCGCCACCCGCGCGGCCGCCCAGACGGATGCTCCCGCGAGCTTCAAGGTCGCCTTCATCGACGAGCTCTATCGCGCCACGCCCGCCGACATCGCCGAGAACCCGCTCGTCATCGAGGGGGCATAGCCATGAACACGCTCGTAGCCGTCGCCATCGCCCCCTTCGGGGAAGGCGATGAGCTCGCCGAATACGTCGCCGAAGTCGTCCGCGTCATCCGCGATTCGGGACTACCCTCGCGCACCACCTCGATGTTCACCGAGATAGAGGGCGAATACGACGAGATCATGCAGGTCGTGAAGGACGCGACCTTCGTGCTGGCCGAGCGTGGAATCCGCACCGAGGTCGTCCTCAAGGCCGATATCCGCCCCGGTCACACCGATACCATGACGAGCAAGGTCGCCAAGGTCGACGCAATCCTCGAAAGCTGACGTGCGGGACCAGACAGTAGTCACGGAACGACGCAGAGGCGTTGGGACCGGACCAACAACCATCCACCTTCCCGCCAAATTGAACCCACCGCGAACGCGAGTGCGCTACACTAGGCGCCATCACGCTATCCGCAACCAAGGAGCACTCATGATCAACGAGGACATGTACGCACTGGGCGCCGCACCCAACAAGATTCGCGAGATATTCGCCTACGGCCTCGAGCGCAAGGCGCAGATCGGCGACGACAAGGTCTTCGACCTCTCCATCGGCAACCCGAGCGTCCCCTCCCCCGCCATCGTCGACGAGACCATCGCTCGCCTGGTCAACGAGGGCGAAGGCACCATGCACATGTATACGATGTCGCCCGGCCTCGTCGAGGCGCGCGAGGCCATCGCCCAAAAC
>UQUH01000087.1 GCA_900544245.1 uncultured Coriobacteriaceae bacterium
CCGTTTCTTATGTTTCAATCGAAACGGTTCTTACACCAACATTTGGGACATGATCCAGATCCTCTGACATACTCGGCGCGAAAAAATGAGACAGTTGCTCTGAGCAACTGTCTCATTTACGACGGGTACCTGCGGATAATGTGCTGAGACACTTGCTCAGAGCAACTGTCTCATTAGTCTATCTGGACGACCCAGCCTTCGGGACCTTCGATTTCGCCGCTTTGGATGCCGGTGAGGGTCTCGCGAAGCTTGGTCATGACGGGACCGGGCTTCTCCATGCCGGAAAGCTCGACGGTCTCGTCATCGTAGGTGATCTTGCCCACGGGACTGATGACCGCCGCCGTACCGCAAAGGCCGGCCTCGACGAAGTCGCCGTTCATGACCTCGCTGATCTTGACCGGTCGCTCGTCGACCTTCATGTCCAGCATGTCGGCGGCGACGGTCACGAGCGAGCGGCGCGTGATGGAGGGGAGGATGGAGTCCGTGTGGCTCACGGGCACCACGAGCGTGCCCTCCTTGTCGACGAAGATGATGTTGGCACCGCCTGCCTCCTCGACATAGGTGCGTGACTGCGAGTCGAGGTAGAGGTTCTCGGCAAAACCGTTTGCGTGTGCCTCGACGTTGGCCTGGAGGCTCATCGCGTAGTTGAGGCCGGCCTTGACGTTGCCCGTGCCGCGCGGTGCCGCGCGGTCGTACTCGCTCACGCAGATGTGGATGGGCACGGCACCGCCCTTGTAATACGGCCCAACGGGGGTGACGAAGATGCGGAACTGGTATTCGTCGGCGGGCTTGACGCCGATGACCTTGCCCGTGGCAAAGAGCACGGGACGGATGTAGAGCGTGGCGCCGCTGCCGAAGGGCGGAACCCAGGCTTCGTTGGCCCTGACGACCTCCTTGACCGCCTCGACAAAGCGATCCTTGGGAAACGGCGGCATGCAGAGGCGCTCGGCCGTGTCGTACATGCGCTCGGCGTTGAGCTCGGGCCTGAAGCAGACGATCGATCCGTCCTCGGTGGTGTAGGCCTTGAGGCCCTCGAAGCACTCCTGGCAATAGTGCAGGATGCCCGCGCACTCGCTCAGGGTGACCGTGTGGTCGGGCGTGAGCTCACCGGCTCCCCACGCGCCGTCCTTGTAATCGCACACGAAGCTGAAATCCGTCTCCATGTAGGCGAAACCCAGCTCGTTCCAGTTCAGTTCCTTCTTTTCCGTCACGTCAATCATCTCCATCTTCGTCCACCGTATGTTCGGTAGCTTTCGATTCTATAGCAAACGAGCCCGTCTGTATGCGTGTCGCGTCATCCGAAACAGGACCTTAACCTTCATTTCTCCCTGTTGTAGTTGATGAGGCATCCCGCCTTTACGATGGCGCGCTCCTCGTTCGTCATGTCCGCGATCGACAGCTCGATCTCGCGCGCGCCCGCATCGCCGATGACGAAGGCGCGAATATGGGAGAGCTCGCCATCGAGCGCGTCGCGTATGCCCGGCACGAATACCCAGTCACCTACGTTGAGAAGCTCGACATCGCCGGCGTACTGGAAGGGGAGCATGCCCCAGTTCATGCAGTTGCTGCGATATCGTTTGGTGGCGTATTCCTCGACGATGTTGGCCAGCGCTCCGAGCACGCGCTGGCAACTCGCCGCCTGCTCGCGTGCCGAGCCGTCACCCGGCTTGCGCGCGTAGATGGTCGAGCCGATCTCGATGCTGCCCGCATCGACGTCCTCGAAGCCCGTGATGCCGTGGATGGCCTCGTAGACGTCATCGAGCTCGTCGGGAAGCTCGCCGGCCAGGCGCGCCTGCTCGAAGTCGCGCACCTGCTTGGCGCGGCGCACGTAGTCGGGGTCGCGGCGCGAGAGCGTGAACTCGGCAAGTCCCAGGGGGTTGGAGCGATACGAGGAGGTCTCGCCGCTCGGGATGAGCTCATCGGTCGTCGTGACCTCGTCCTCGATCTTGGAGACGATGCGCAGCAGGATGTTGTCGGCAAGCGGCTCTTGCTCAGGCCAGTCCTTGATGTTGGGGCCGTAGCGCAGCTTCTGCTCATCATTGGCTTTGCCGAATCCCCAGTACACGCGAGATTGATAGGCGCGGTCGTCATAATTGTAGGCGGGGATGTCGCCCCAGCAGTCGAGCTCGGTCGCGCTCGTGAGCTTGCCGCCATTTACTGCCGTTGCCGCGATCGATCGTGCGTCCATGAGGGCGACTGCGGCCATCTGGCCGTTTTGCGGCTTGGAGCCCTCGCGGTTGGGGAAGTTGCGCGTCGCATGGCGTATGGAAAGCGCGTTGTGGGCGGGAGTGTCGCCCGCCCCGAAGCACGGCCCGCAAAACGCCGTGCGCACGATGGTACCGGCATCCATGAGGTCGGCGAGCAGCCCCTTGCGGTCGAGGTCGACGAAGACCGGCTGCGACGAGGGGTAGACCGAAAGGTAGAACTCGTCATAGCCGGTCGAAGCACCCTTGAGTGCATGGGCCGCTTCGACGATGTTGCTGTAGGTGCCGCCGGCGCATCCGGCGATGACCCCTTGCTGGCAGGCGAGCTTGCCGTCGGCGGTCACCTTGTCGAGCAGGCTGAAATGCGCGCGTCCCTCGGCGACCTTCTCGGCGGCGAGCTCCGTTTCGCGCAGGATGTCCTCGAGGTTCTCGTAGAGTGCGTCGATCGTGTAGGCGTTGGAAGGGTGGAAGGGCAGGGCGATCATAGGCTTGATTGCGGAGAGGTCGACCTCGACGAGCGCATCGTAGTAGGCGACGCGTGCGGGCTTGAGCTCGCGGTAGTCGTCAGCACGCTTGTGCAGGCCGAGCCACGACTTCGTGTCACCATCGGTCTGCCAGACGCTGCTCAGACAGGTCGTTTCGGTTGTCATGACGTCGATGCCGTTGCGGTAGTCGGTGGGAAGCGACGCGATGCCGGGGCCGACGAACTCCATGACCTTGTTCTTCACGAATCCGGACTTGTAGACGGCGCTCACGATGGCGAGCGCCACGTCCATGGGGCCGACACCGAGCTGGGGTGCGCCCTTGAGGTAGATCGCGACGACATCGGGATAGGCGATGTCGTAGGTGTCGCCGAGCAGCTGCTTGTCGAGTTCGCCGCCGCCCTCGCCGATGGCCATCGTGCCGAGTGCGCCGTAGCGGGTATGGGAATCGCTGCCGAGGATCATCTTGCCGCAACCGGCGAAGTTCTCGCGCATGAACTGGTGGATGACGGCGATGTGGGGCGGTACGTATATGCCACCGTACTTCTTGGCCGCCGAGAGCCCGAAGAAGTGATCGTCGTCGTTGATCGTGCCGCCCACGGCGCACAGCGAGTTATGGCAGCAGGTGAGCACGTAGGGCAGGGGAAAGCGTTCCATACCAGACGCGCGCGCGGTCTGGATGATGCCAACGTAGGTGATGTCGTGGCTTGCCATCGCGTCGAATTTGATTCGGAGGTGCTCGAGGTCATCCGTGACGGTGTGCGCTGCGAGGATGGAATGCGCGATCGTGCCCTCGCGCGCATGCTCGCGCTCTGTTGGCGTGACGCCCATCTGATCCAGACGTTGCGCCTCGTCTTCCGTGACGAGCTGCGTTCCATCGACGAGATATACGCCTTTTGCAGTGAGCCTTACCATAAATCATCCTTTCGGTATGACAAATTCGAATAATTTGACGTGCAATTTTTCCTTTGGGCTGCAAGCTCAATGGTATAGTTAACACTCGATTGTACTAAAGCGCTCTGGAATATCCTATGGAACTTGGCCAAACACTTCCCATATGGAGCATCATCCCCTTCGCGGGCATGC
>UQUH01000088.1 GCA_900544245.1 uncultured Coriobacteriaceae bacterium
AGTAGGCGCGGAATTCGCCCTCGAGCGCCTTGGCCATGTAGTTGGCATTCACTATCGCCATCTCGGTAACACGGCGCAGTCCGTCGGCTCCGAGCATCTTGATGTATCCGTAGGTGATGGGCAGCAGCAGGGCATTGCCGTAGGGCGATGCGAACACGGCCGTGATGCCCTCCTCGCCACCGGTCGGGACGACCGAGTGCGACGGGAGGAATTTGACGAGGTGTTCCGCCACGCATATCGGGCCTACGCCGGGACCGCCGCCGCCGTGAGGCATGGCGAAGGTCTTGTGCAGGTTCAGGTGGCATACGTCGGCACCGATGTAACCGGGGTTCGTAAGGCCCACCTGTGCGTTCATGTTGGCGCCGTCCATGAAGACCAGACCGCCCGCATCGTGTACGGCATCCACGAGCTCGCGTATCTTGCTTTCGAAGACGCCGTGCGTCGAGGGATAGGTTATCATGGCACCGCAGAGTTCGGCCGCATTGGCCGCCGCCTTCGCCTTGAAGTCCTCCACGTCGATGTTGCCGTGCTCGTCGCTGTTCACGATGACAATCTTCATTCCAGCCATCGCCGCCGATGCGGGGTTGGTACCGTGTGCCGAAGCCGGTATCAGGATGGTCGTCCTGTACCCCTGCCCACGGCTCTGGTGGTACGCCCGGATGGTCATCAGACCGGTGTACTCGCCCGACGCACCTGATTCGGGCTGCAGCGAACAGCCGGCGAAACCGGTGATGGCAGCCAGGTCGTGTTCGAGTTCCCGTATCATTTCGAGATACCCTTCCGTCTGCGAAGCGGGCGCAAAGGGATGTATGTTGGTGAATTCGGCCAGCGACAGAGGCATCATCTCCACCGCGGCATTCAGCTTCATGGTGCACGAGCCGAGCGGTATCATGCTGTCGGCAAGCGAAATATCTCTTCTTTCGAGGCGTTTGATGTAGCGCATCATCTCCGTCTCGCTGTGGTACTTGTCGAATACGGGAGCATCGAGTATCTTATCCGTCCGCAGCAGGGCACCGTCAATCGCCACCTTGCCCTCGTCCACCTTGACGCTCTTGGGAGCCTTCTTTCCGGCTGCCTCGGCGAATACGGCAACCACCTGCGCCACCTCGTCGGCCGTAGTCACCTCGTCGAAACTCATCCGCACGGTGCTCTCGTCCGGATAGAAGAAGTTGATATTCCGTGCCAGCGCGGAATCCTGCACCACCGCGGCCTCCGCCTTCACCTGCAGGGTATCGAAATAGTTCCCTGCCGCAACTTCGTAGCCGAGTTCCCGCAGAGCGTCCGCTACCGCTGCGGTATGCGAATGGATATGCTGCGCAATCCGACGCAGCCCTTCGGCTCCGTGATAGACCGCATAGAATCCCGACATGGAGGCCACGAGGGCGGATGCGGTACAGATATTGGACGTAGCCTTCTCGCGTTTGATGTGCTGCTCGCGCGTCTGGAGTGCCATTCGCAACGCCTTGTTCCCCAGCCTGTCCACCGATACGCCGATGATACGGCCCGGCATGTTGCGCTTGTAGGCCTCCTTGGTGGTCATGAAACCGGCCGTCGGGCCGCCGAAGCCCATCGGCAGACCGAAGCGCTGGGCGGAACCCACCGCGATGTCGGCACCCCACTGTCCCGGCGAAGCGAGCAATACAAGGCTCATCAGGTCGCACACGGCGGTCACCTTCGCACCGGCCTCGTGAGCGGCGGCGGCAAATGCCGCATAGTCGCGGATACGGCCCGATGCGGAAGGATACTGCACGATAGCGCCGAACTCCTTGCCGGTAAACTTGTAGGTATCGTAGTTGTCTCTAATTATCTCGATGCCGAAAGGCTCGCTGCGCGTCACGAGTACATCGAACATCTGCGGGAAGATGTCGTCGTCCACGAAGAGCTGGTTGCAACCGTTCTTTATCTGGTCGCGCGAACGCAGGGCGAACATCATGAGCATCGCCTCGGCGGCGGCGCTCGCATCATCCAGCAGCGAGCAGTTGCCTATCTCCATGCCGGTGAGCGAAATGGTCATCGTCTGGAAGTTCAGGAGCGCTTCGAGGCGGCCATGACCGAGTACAACGAGCTCAAGGCACGCATGACGGCCAACGAGGCCGAATGGCTCGAGCTCTCCGCCGCCATCGAGCTCGAACTCAAGCAGATGGGGGAGGACGCATGACCAACGCAATGCTCTCGCAGGTCATCCAGATCGTCATAATGGTCGTCGCGTTCATTCCGGCACTCGTCTTGCACGAGGTCGCCCACGGGTACGCCGCCTACAAGCTCGGCGATCCCACGGCAAAGAACGCGGGCCGCCTCTCGCTCAATCCGCTCAGACACGTCGATCCCTTCGGGACCGTCATCTTGCCCGGCTGCCTCATCGCCATGTCGGTGCTCGGTGGAGGCGGGGGGATGCTCTTCGGCTACGCAAAGCCGGTTCCCTACAATCCCCGCTACTTCAAGGACATCCGCAAGGGAGAGCTCATCGTCGGTCTCGTGGGACCGGCGACCAACCTCGCATTGAGCCTCGTGGGCGCCGCCATTGCCTGGGGCGGGATTTACCTCTACCAGACGCCCGCTCTTCCAGCGGCCCTAGGGTATTACATTTGGTACTTCGGGACCTACTTCTGCACCATCAACCTTTGTCTCGCGTTCTTCAACCTCATCCCGATTCCACCACTTGACGGGAGCTCGATCATCGCCGCCTTCCTGAGTGACAGGGCGCTGCGCACCTACTACAAGGTGCAGCAATACGCCATGTTCTTCTTCCTGCTCGTCATCCTCGTGCTGCCGTACTTCCTGCACGTCAACATCTTCGGAATCTATCTCGATGCGACGGCGGGTAGCATCGCCCGTTTCCTGTTGCCCATCTAGCCTTCTCGCGGGAAGGGAGAGTTTCGCCTCGTGGCGCGCAAGAGCAACGACACCCTCATCCTCGTCCTTGTCACGGTGGGCCTCTTCGCGCTGTCGTGCGCCATGCGCTTTTTCCTCGCCGATTTCCAGAAGGGAATCGGCGTCCTTCCCGATGAGATCCGCTATCTCGACCTTGCCTCGAGCCTCTTCAACGACGGGCAGCTCGTCGAGCGTGGTGGTCTTTCGAGTTTCCAGAAGATCCTCTATCCGCTTTCTCTCTTCCCGGCGTTTCTGGTCGATGATCCGGAGACGCGCGTGAGGGTCATCGCCCTACTCAACAGCATCTACGTCTCGTCGGCCGTCTTTCCGGCGCTCGTTCTCGCGCGACGCCTCTTTACCAGCAAGGCTCCCGTCATCGTCTGCCTTGTCTTCACGCTTGTCATGCCCGACATGTGCTATTCGATGACGTTCCTGAGCGAATGCATCTACCTCCCCCTCGTGCTCTGGCTCGTCGCCTGCTGCCTGAGAGCCCTCGAGACGCGGGGAAGGGCGGGATATGCCTGGTGCGCCGGTGCAGGACTACTGTGCTACGTTACCTATCTCGCCAAGGAAGTGGCCTTGGGCTTCGCGCTCGCCTTCATCGTGATGATGGTCGTGCGAATTGTATGCAGGTGGGGAGATGAGGCAACGCACGAAGGGGACGCAGGCGCGAAGCCAAGCATCTCGAGCAGGCCCGCGATGAGCGCGATGCGATCTTGCGAGGACTGTCTGAGCGCGCCCC
>UQUH01000089.1 GCA_900544245.1 uncultured Coriobacteriaceae bacterium
AGCGAGGAGGAAACGGGTATGTGGGTGAGGCCGAAGGCGAAGCCGACGAAGATGAAGCACATGCAGTCGCAGGCGTGCAGCAGCACCATGCGGCAGAACATGACGATGAGCGCACGCGGCTTCTCGACCGCGATGCTCGCCGCCTCGTGAAACGATGCCGCGATGCGTCCGGCCCATGGCTCCATCGGCTTGCGCTTGAAGACGACGAGGGCACGGTTGACCAGGTTCTCTATCCAGGCGAAGAGTCGCTGCTCGGTTTCGACGTGACTGTATCCGAGCCACATCACGAAGCCGAAGGTAAAAATCATAAGTAGGACAGCAAGGCCTCCAAGGGCAAGATACCAAACCATCTGCCCGGTGAAGATGAGGATCGCGAACCCGACCAGCATGACGACCGCAAAGCCGCCGAAAAAGCCGATCTTCTCGAGGAAGACCACGGTCACCGACTTGCCCATGTCGAGCCCCTGCTTATGCGACCACGCCGCGATGAGCACGGATCCGGCCGTGCCGGCAGTGGGCGCGCAGTCGTTCGCGAAGGTCACGGAGAAGACGAGCGGGACGATGTGCAGGTACTTCACGTCCTCGTCAACGCAGCGAAACACCGCCTTGTAGGCGAAGGCGTGGCTGAAGTAGCGCCCGAACAGGCAGCACGCGGCCAGCGCGAAGGGCACGATGGAAACGTCCTTGATGGTCTCGACGAAGGAGCCCAGGTCATCGCGCTTGATGAAGACGATCACGCCAACGATGATGACGACGACGATCGGCAAGATGATATTCCAGCGCTTGGCCAATTACTTCACCTGCGAATAGCCGGACTCGTCAAGCCTCGTGGAGAACTCGGCACCGTCACCCGCGAGCGTGGCCGAATAGCTGTTGAGCGCCTCTATCGCCGAGACCCCCTGGTCGCCGGAAATCGGCATGGGCTGATAGTCGTTCACGCTCGTCGAGCTGCTCACCAGGCAGGGCACGACGCGCACCTGCGTGCGCATGGCCTCGCCGGGCACGAGCTGCCCGTTCTTGATGGGAAACGTCTGCTGGTAGATCATGGTGCGGTAGTCCATGGGATTGGTGTTGCCGCCAAAGCAGAAGTTGCCCAGGCTGTAGCAGATGTAGCGCTGCTTGTAGTACTCGACGCCCTGCAGCACGTGGGGATGCGTGCCCAATACCAGGTCGCACCCGGCGTCGACGGCTTCGTGCGCGAGCGTGACCTGCGCGGACGTGACCTCGTACTCGCCCTCGTTGCCCCAATGGAAGCAACCGACGATGATCGCGCAGCCGTCCTGCTGCAGATGCTCGATGTCTTGCTTCATGAGGCTCGTGGCCTTTTCGACGCCGTCAAGCTCGTTGACGCCGAACAGGCCAATCTTGACGCCATCGACCTCGTAAGTGTTCGTGCGGTCGTACCCGAAGCTCGTGATTCCGGCGTCCTGGAGTGCCGCCTTGGTATCGTTAAATCCCGTAGTACCATAGTCAAATGAGTGGTTATTGGCTAGGTTAACGGCCTCCACGCTTCCCTGAACGAAGACGTTGGCGTATTCGGCAGGAGCCTTGAAGTTGAATGCCTTCTCCTGGATGTCGTTGCTTTCGGTGAAGGCGCCCTCGCAGTTGGCGATGGTGAGGTTGTCAGCCGAGGTGTACGGCAGCACGTCGGCGAAGAAGTACGCCGGCCCGTTGGCCGCATAGAAGGCGTTGAAGCTCGTCGCGTCGGGGAAGTCCGGATCCTTGCCGAAGGTGCAGTCCCCCACCGCCGAAATGGTGACCTGCGTGTCGAGACCGGGTTGCGCGGTTCCGTTGAGGCCGGTGAGTCCCGCCTTCTGCCGCGCGACGTCGATGTTCTGGCTCACGATGCTCAACACGCCCGAATCGGCCTGCTTCTCCTCGGCCTTGAGGAAGGGCAATCCACCGCAGGCGAACTGCCAGACGCAGGCAACGAAGATGATGACGAGGGCGACGATGAGCACCACGCGCGGCCAGCGACGCGGCGCCTTGCTGTAGATGCGCATCTGGGAACCCATGCGACGGCGTCCGCTGCTACCGAAGATGCCGTGCTTGTCGCCGCCGTAGAGGATGCCGCCCTTGTTCGGGCCACCGCCTACGTATGTCTCTCTGCGTCGTGCCACTCGATTGCTCCCGGAACTCGTAAAAGTCCCTGTATTCTACCATTACTTTCCCCTGCGTAGAGGCACGCGAGACCGGCAGCACGTTTTCCATTAACGACACAAAAGGGGCGCAGAACGGTGCGCAGCCAGGGCGACTGGGTCTCGGAGCCCTGGCACGTATTGTCTGCGCTCTAAAGACGCAAAAAGGCGCGGAGGATGCGTGACCAGAGCGAATGGGTTTCTGAGCTCTGGCACGCGTCCCCCGCGCCTCGTCAGGACGCTGGGATGCGCATGCGCTTAGTCCCTGCGGCGCGGCTTCCTGTTGTCGCGCTTGCGGTCGCGGTCGCGACGGTCGTTGCCGTGACCCTTGTCGTTGCGCGGCTTGGAGCTGCCCTCGGGGGCATCGGGCTTGTCGAGACGGTCCAGGCTGATCTTGCCGGTCTTCTCGTCCACCTCGATGACTTTGACCTTGACGGTGTCACCCTCGGAAAGCACGTCCTCCACGGCGCCGACGCGGCCATTGGCCACGCGACTAATGTGCAGCAGACCGTCCTTGTTGGGCGTGAGCTTGACGAACGCGCCGAACGACTGGATGTTGACGACCTCGCCCTCGTACTCCTCACCAACCTCGGGCACCTTGACGATGTCTTCCACCATCTTGCGCGCGGCCTCGCCGCCGGTGTCGACCGACGCGATGAAGACGTTGCCGTCCTCGTGCACCTCGATGGAGGCGCCGGTCTCCTCCTGGATACCGCGGATGACCTTGCCACCGGTACCGATGACGTCGCGGATCTTGTCAACAGGAATCTTGATCGTGATGATGCGCGGCGCGTACTCGGACAGCTCCTCGCGCGGGGCGGGTATCTGCTCGAGCATGGCGTCGAGGATGAAGGCGCGGCCGCGCTTGGCCTGACCGAGCGCCTCGGCGAGGATCTCGGTGGACAGGCCCTTGGCCTTGTTGTCCATCTGCAGGGCGGTGATGCCCTCGGTCGTGCCGCAGACCTTGAAGTCCATGTCGCCGAGGAAGTCCTCGAGGCCCTGGATGTCGGTCAGGATGACGTGCTGGTCACCTTCCTTGATGAGGCCCATGGCCACGCCGGAAACGGGGCGCTTGATGGGCACGCCGGCGTCCATGAGCGCGAGCGTCGAGCCGCAGGTCGACGCCATGGAC
>UQUH01000090.1 GCA_900544245.1 uncultured Coriobacteriaceae bacterium
CGACCACGACTGGCCGCGCCCCGGCGACCTGCCGCTCGGGAAGCGGGCGCTCCTCGATGGGGACGACGGGCTGCGGGGCACCCTCCCCACCGCCGACTCCGACGGTCACGACAAAGTGCACATCGCTTTTACGCCGCGCGTCGACGGAACGACGCAACAGGCAGGCGCGTTCGACGCCCAAGATGCTCGCAAGGGCCTCCGACGAGCGGTCGGGCCGCACGTCGCGTGCAACCGCAAGGCCCTGGTCAAGCGTAAGTTTGATATTGGGGCGCTTCTCCATGCGCCGCCTCGCCTAGCGGCCCTTGTTGGCCTTGGCGGCGAGCTCCTCGGCAGACAGCTGCGTCTCCTCGAAGACCTTGGCGCCGTCGAGTCCAAAGGCCGTGTGCAGTAGGCGCACCGCCTCCTCGGCGCTCTCGGCCGGGATGACGACGCTCGTGCGGATGTCGGACGTCGAGATCATCGAGATATTGATGCCACCCTCGGCAAGCGTGCGGAACATCTGCGCCGCCACGCCGGAATTGACCTTCATGCCCGCGCCGATGATGGAGACCTTGGCGACCTCATCGGTGATGAGCAGCTCTCGTGCGCCCAACTCGCGTACGATGCGGTCCATGACCTCGGTCGTCTTCTCGATATCGGCCTTTGGGCTCGTGAACGTGATATCAGTGTGACCGTTTTCGGAAAGGTTCTGGATGATCATGTCGACACCGAGATTGGCGTCTGCCATGGCACCGAACACCTTGGCGGCGACGCCCGTGGTATCGGGCACATCGCGAATCGTGAACTTGGCTTCCGAAAGGTCATGCGCCACGCCGCTGACAATCGCCTTTTCCATAGTGGGGTCATACTCCTTCACCAACGTGCCCGGCTCGTCATCGAACGACGAGCGGCAATGAATCACCACGCCGAAGTTGCGCGCGAACTCGATGCAGCGCTTGTGCAGAACGCCGGCGCCGCCCGCAGCCATCTCGAGCATTTCCTCGTAGCTGATCTGATCGATCTTGCAGGCACGCGGGACGATACGCGGATCGGCCGTGTAGACACCGGCAACGTCCGTGTAGATCTCGCAGACATCCGCCTTGATGCCCGCCGCGATGGCGACAGCGGTCGTATCCGAACCCCCGCGGCCCAACGTAGTGATGTCTCCCGCTGCGTCGATTCCCTGGAATCCCGCGACGATGACGATGCGGCCTTCGGAAAGCGCCACGCGGATGCGATCGGCATGGATTTCGCGAATCGACGCCTTGCCGTGCACGCTATCGGTAATCAGGCCGATTTGACGCCCAGAGAGGCTGATGGCCTCCTCGCCGAGCTCGGCGACGGCCATGGCCAGAAGCGACATGGAGACCATCTCGCCGGTGGAAAGCAGCGTGTCCATCTCGCGGAGGTCAGGGCTATCTGATATGGAACTCGCGAGCGCGACGAGATCGTCGGTCGTCTTGCCCATGGCCGAGACCACGGCGACGACGCTATCGCCGGCGCGCTTGCGACTGACGATGCGTTGAGCGACGCTCCTGATGCGCTCCGGATTCGCGACGGATGTCCCGCCGAATTTTGCAACTACTACAGACATGCTCGGAATGATAGCAAAAAACCTGTACAACGGTGCTGATTTCGCACTTCCGCCCACTTTTGGTACTATATCCGCCATGAATACTGCAGAAGAAAAGGCAGCGCAACGCGAAAGCATGCGCGCCAAACGTGGTTCGATCGCAGCTGATGTTCGCAAAAACTATGAGGCGGCACTGGAAGACAGACTCCTCAACTTGCCGGCCCTCAAGCACGCGAAATGCATCGCCGTCTACTATCCCACCGGGTCAGAGGCACGATTCGTCTCGAACAGGGAGAAGCTGTTCCTGTTCGACCAGCGTCCCACCATCGCCTTCCCCCTCGTGCGTTCCGAAACGAACATGTCGTTCTTTTCCTTCGACATGAACGACGATTGGAGCATTCTCGAGACGCCTCGGGAGATAGTGACCAACCTCGACCCCGCCCGTCATGTCCCACCGGAAAACATCGACCTCATGCTCGTGCCGGGCATCGCCTTCGATAGGCACGGCAATCGTCTGGGGCAAGGCGGCGGCTTTTACGATCGCTTTCTCCCGTACCTGAGCGCGGACAGCATGACCATCGGCATCGCGTTCGACGAGCAGGTCGTCGACGAGGTGCCGCACGAGACAACCGACTGCCGCATCGACTACATCGTGACGCCCACTCGCGTTATCACCGCAGAAAAGTAAACGTTTAGTACCTGTTGTCGAAGATGCGCGTGGTCTTCTTCTCGCTACGCGGAAGATCCTCGATATCGACGGGCTTGACCTGCGGCGTGAAGCCAATGCGGTTCCTGAACTCCGTCGCGATGGTCTCCTCCATGTTGTACTTGTTGGCATCCGGCTCGACCTCGACGAAGAGCGTGGCAATATCCTTGCCGTTGAGGTGGTCAATCATCATCTGATACTCGCTACTCGCGCCCTTGACGGCGGCGATAACCTCTTCGATCTGTGCGGGAAACATGTTTACGCCATGCACCTTGACCATATCGTCGGTGCGACCGGTAATGATGTCGATGCGTGGATGCTCGTTATGCCCGCAGGCACACTCGCCCGGCACGATGCGGGAAAGGTCATGCGTGCGGAAGCGGATAAGAGGAGCGCCTTCCTTCTGCAGCGTGGTGAGCACGATCTCGCCCGGTTCACCGTCAGGAACGGGCTGCCCGGTAACGGGGTCGATGATCTCGAGGTACATGTAATCGCTCCAGATGTGCACGGCGCTATCGGCCTGGCAGTTGATGCCAATGCCGGGACCGTAGATCTCGGTCAGGCCATAGATGTCGTAGAGTTCGACGCCGAGCTCGTTGGCGATGCGGCGGCGCATCTTCTCACCCCACCGTTCAGAGCCGATCACTCCCTTTTTGAGATGGATTTTCTCTCCGATCCCCCTCTTGGCGATCTCCTCCGCCAGGAGCAGCGCATAGGATGAGGTAGCACACAGAACGGTACTCTTCATATCCATCATCATTTTTAACTGCTTATCTGTG
>UQUH01000091.1 GCA_900544245.1 uncultured Coriobacteriaceae bacterium
GCGCATCTTCTCGCCCCAGCGTTCCGAGCCGATAATGCCCTTGCGCAGCCTGATCTGGTCGCCGATGCCGCGTTTGGCTATCTCCTCGGCAAGACGCAGCGCGTACGAGCTCGTCGCGCAAAGCACCGTGCTCTCGAGGTCCATCATCATCTTGAGCTGCTTGTCGGTGTTGCCCGGACCCATGGGAATCGCCATGGCGCCAAGTAGCTCGCATCCCGCCTGGAAGCCAATGCCAGCCGTCCACAGACCATAGCCCGGCGTGATGTGCACGCGGTCTTCCTTGGTTACGCCCGCATACTCATAGCATCGCGCGAACTGGATGGCCCAGTCGGCGACATCCTTCTTGGTGTAGGGAATGATGACGGGCGTGCCCGTCGTGCCCGATGAGCTGTGGATGCGCACAATCTGGTCGGTCGGCACGGCGGCGATGCCCAACGGATAGGCCTCGCGCAAATCGCCCTTGTCGGTGAAGGGGAGCTTCTCGAAATCGGACTGGTCCTTGATGGCGTCAATGTCGATGCCGGCGAACTTCTTCGCGTAGAAGCCGTCGGGAATCGCGACCAGCTTCTTGAGCTGAGCTTTGATGATGTTGAACTGCTCTTCGGTCATCTGCATGATGCGTAAACCTTTCAAGTTAGACGTCGACGCCAAGAAACGTGCGAACAGCGTATCCCAAAACGAAGGACAGTGCCGCGACACCAAGCGAAATGGCGCACATCTGCCCGAAGTTCTTGCCAAACGGAACATCTCGTGCGACGGAGGTGTAGAAGTTGAACGCCGCCAGAATGAGTATGACGAATGCGAGCATGATGCCCATGGCAAGCAGGTACATCTTGTCATCGAGAATGAGATAGGGCAGCAGGAGAATCACGACAGTGATGAAATATGCACCACCCGTCATCAGGCCCGATTTGGCCGCATCGCCCTTTCCGTCGCTGCGTTCGGCGAGATATTCGCTCGCCGCCATCGAAAGCGTGGCCGCAACGCCGGTGATGAGTCCGGAAAGCGCGATGAGGCGCGTGTTCTGCATGGCGAGCGTGAGGCCGGCAAGCGTGCCGGTAATCTCGACGATCGCATCGTTCATCCCCAAGATCATCGCACCTACGTATGAAAGACGCTTTTCGCTGAGCAAGTCGAAGAGCTTTTCGTCACGATCGTGCTCGTCGGCTTCGAGCTTCTCGACTTCGGGCACCTCGTCGAGGAGCTTCTTCGCGTGGTGCTCGATCTTGACCTTGCGCTTGTCCATGAGCTTGGCGGCGAAGGTGAACCCGAAGACACGTGCCATACGCGCATAACGCCTGACCTTTCGATTATCAGGCTGAGGAAGGGCGTCCGTGAACTTCTCGAGGGCATGGGCCTGGGCGGCGATCTCGTCGGCGATCTTGCCGAGCGTCTCGCGGTTGTGGCCGTCCTTGATGGAAGAGGCCATCGCGTGATAGGCCGCGGCCTCGGTCATCTCGCTTTGCTGGATGCGCAGGAGAAGCCTTTGCGTTTCCTTGCTATATGCCACGCCGCATTCCCTCCATTGACGATAAAGACATTATAGCCATTGGAAAAGCATGTCCCCTTGCCATTTCAGGCGCACCGGAGAATTCCTCCGCATAATGAAAAGGACCGCCGAGGAGGCGGTCCGCAAGGTCGAGATGGTGGCTAGAGAGGGACTTGAACCCCCGGCACAGGGATTTTCAGTCCCCTGCTCTACCGACTGAGCTACCTAGCCACAGGCGCTTTACAGCAGCGGTTAGTTTACCAAAACGAGCGACACGGTCAAGCGTCGGCTCTCAAGAGATCGACAGCCTGACATGCGAGGTCCCTGATTTCGTCGTCTTCGCTTTCCGACAGCTCGAGCAGCGGCTCGAGAGCCCCGAGGTCGCCAAAGTGGGCAAGTGCCTCGATTGCGTAGCGCACGACCCACTCGTAATCGTCGTCGAGCGCCTCGATGCATGCCTCGGTCGTCTGTTTGTCGACGGGGAAGTGCCCAAGCGTCCAGATGCAAGCCGCGCGCAACTCGCCTTCCTCGTCATCCATCGCGCCGAGCAATGCGACGCGCGCCTGCTCGATGAGCGCACCATCTGTCGTGATGTCGAACCCGGGAAGCTCCGACCGTTCGCCGATGGCCGTCGCGGCGGCAACGCGGATGGCAGGAGCGACCTCGTTGTCTGCCACGACCTCGCAAAGCTTGTCGAGGCAGCGCGTCGTGGGAATCTGGCCAAGCGACCACGCGCAGTTCACCCCTACCCGCTCGTTCGGATCGCCCAGGCACTCGACAAGTGCCTCGAATGCGCGGTCGTCTCCGAAGATGCCGAGAGCCGTGGCAGCGGCGGCCCGCACCTCGTCGACCGGATCGAATAGACAGACGAGTACCGGGGCAAAGCCACGGGCATCGGCAAGCTTGGCCAACCCGGCAACGGCCATCGCGCGGGCGCGCGGGTCGTCGTCGTGCGTGAACTCGATGAGCAGCTCTATGTTTTCAGCGGGCATCGTGCCCCTCCATTCCCTATCTGTACTTTGGGGGATTTTACGCTAAAATTCCAAGGCACTGGGCGATTAGCGCAGCGGGAGCGCATCTGCCTTACAAGCAGAGGGCCGCAGGTTCGAACCCTGCATCGCCCACCAGAGATTTCTTCGAGCCGCTCCGTGCGGCTCGTCTTGTCTTGCGGACACGTCGATTGAGGGCATGCGCACATGAGAACGATTCAGGCGGCGGACATCACGAATACGGTGCGTGACCTTTGCATACGCGCCAACTGCGTCATAAGCGACGGCTTGCTGGACGCATTGCGCACGGCGCACGAATCCGAGACGTGGGCCGTCGCCAAAGCGACCTATGTCGAC
>UQUH01000092.1 GCA_900544245.1 uncultured Coriobacteriaceae bacterium
TGCGTGCAATGAGACAGACGTACCCGTCCAATGTGTCTCATCCCCACGTTTATCGGTATATCGCCATGGAGTATAATGACGGCATGTCAGCACCATGAATGGGAGGTCGTCATGTACAGAAACATACTTGTTCCCTTCGACGGTTCCGAGCCCTCGCAGCGTGCGCTCAAGGCGGCGCTCGAGATGTCGAGTTCGAGCGTACCGGTCGTGATCACGGTGCTCAAGGTCGCCGCTCCCATGAACTTCGATGATTCGACCTTCGAGGTCGCCGCTCGCATGGCCGGTGTCCCCAAGATCGATGCCGAGGTTCTCGACGCAACGCGTGACAATTACAACAACGAACATCGCAAGGGCGTCCAGACGCAGATCCAGGGGTTCTTCGCGAGCGTTCCCGACAATATCGACATCCAGATCGTCATCGAGAACGGGCGTCCCCAGGATGTCATCTGCGATTATGCAAACGAACATGGCATCGATTGCATCGCAATGGGCAGGCGCGGTCTCGGCGTCATTCGTGCGGCGCTCGGCTCCGTGAGCTCGGCGGTGTTGCGCGGCATCGATTTGCCGGTCCTCGTCGTCAAGTAGGTTCGCCACGTACATGACGCACCTTTTGCGCCTTCGCCTCCTGGGGGGATGGCTTCATCGCGCATTGTCGCGCACCGTCACGTGCGTCCTGTTATCATAAGCTGCACGGACGAACGCATGCCGGAATGGAGCTGTCGATGGCCTTTGTCGAGTTCAGGGACGTACGCAAGATCTACCAGATGGGCGAGACGCAAGTCTGCGCCGCCGATGGGCTGAACTTCGATATCGAGCAAGGCGAACTTGCGTGCATCGTCGGACCTTCCGGTTCGGGCAAGACGACGCTGCTCAACATGCTTGGCGGCATGGATACGTGCACCTCGGGCACCATCACGCTTGCCGGTCGCGAGATCAGCGCGTTTGGAGAGAAGGAGCTCGTCCAATACCGACGCCACGAGATAGGCTTCGTGTTCCAGTTCTACAATCTCGTCCAGAACCTGACCGCGCTCGAGAACGTGGAGCTCGCGGCCCAGATTTGCGAGGATCCGATGCCGGCAGACGAGGCCCTGGCCATGGTCGGGCTCGACAATCGCATGAACAATTTCCCGGCGCAGCTTTCCGGTGGCGAGCAACAGCGCGTCGCAATCGCACGTGCGTTGGCGAAGAACCCCAAACTCCTGCTTTGCGACGAGCCTACCGGTGCGCTTGACTACAAGACGGGCAAGGCGATCTTGCATTTGCTGCAGGAGGCGTCCACCGTACATGGGCGCACGGTGGTTCTCATCACGCATAACACCGCCTTCAAACCCATCGCGCATCGCGTCATCCACATCCACGAGGGCAAGGATGCCTCCGTCGAGCTGAACGACAGTCCCAGCTCGGCAGAGGCGATCGAGTGGTAGGGAGCGGCTCGGCTCTCATGGCAAGCGCATTCAACAAGGAAGTACGCCGGTCCATCACGCATTCCGTGGGACGTTTCCTGGCGATTGCCATCATCTCGGCGCTGGGCTGCGGCTTCTTTGCCGGCCTGCTCATGACCTCGATCGACATGAACATCTCGGCTGACGAGTTCTACGACGACACGAACATGAGCGATCTGTACGTGACCGGCACGCTTGGCCTAGACGAGGCTGATATCGAGGCAATCTCGCAGGTCGAGGGAGTGCGAAGCGTCGAGGGCGTGCGCATGGCCGACGCCTATGCGGCGCACGGTGACGAGAAGTACGTCATGCGATTCAACAGCCTGGACCTCGATGCCGCCCGCGCCTCCGACACGTCAGATGGCATGCGTGCCATAAGCGATGACGACGACTATATCAACAGACCCATCCTCGTCGAGGGAAGCTGGCCGGACGCACCTGGCGAATGCGTTGTCGCGGCCGATGCCGTGCTCGACGAATCGATACGGGTTGGCGATGTCATCGAGATCATCGACGAATCGGGTGATGTCGATGGGACGTTCGCCCGTACGCAATACGTGGTCACGGGTCTCGTTCGCTCACCCTATTACCTCATGACCTCGAACTTCGGGTCTTCCGATTTGGGAGCAGGCGAGATTGACACCTACGTTTTCGTGGGGCCGGACGCCTTTGCCGACGACCTTCCGTATACGGGTGCCTTCGTCACGGCGAAAGGCGCGGCCAACGAGCTGTACCCGAGCGATGGCTACGATTCGATCGTCGATGCGCTCATTGCACGACTCGAAGGCATGAGCATGGACTTTCGCGTGTCGCGCCTAAGTGCGGTGCAGGCCAAGGCACAGGCCGAGCTTGACGATGCGCGTGCCGAGTACGAGAGCGAACGCGCTTCGGCGATGGACGAGCTCGACGCTGCCGCCGCACGTCTCGACGACGCCAAGGCACAGCTCGAGGACGCGGCCTCCACGCTCGCGAACAGTCGCCTCGAGCTCGATGATGCCAAGCGCGAGCTCGCCGAAGGCGAAGCCCGGATCGCGCAAGGCGAAAAGCTGCTCGACGAAAGGCAAGCCGAATACGAAGCGGGGCTGAGCGCGTACGAAGACGGCGTGCGTCAGCTCGAAGCGGCGCGCGCCGAAGCCGAGGCTCGCTTCGCCGCGGCTCAGGCGCAGGTCGACCTCATAACCGACCCCGTGCAGCGTGCTTACGCCCAGGCTGCGCTTGACCAGCAACGCGCCGAGGCACAAGCGCAGTTCTCCGAAAAGCAGGATTCGCTCGACGAAGCCAAGACGAAGCTCGACGCCGGAGCCGCCGAGCTTGCGGCCGGTCGTGCGGAGCTCAATCAGAGACGGCAGACGCCCACGTTCT
>UQUH01000093.1 GCA_900544245.1 uncultured Coriobacteriaceae bacterium
ACGAGTGGCCGGCGATCATCCGCGCCATCAACACAGTCGACGTCATGACCGCCGAGGTGCCCGAGCTGGACTGGGAACTTCTCAAACGCATGACCGACCGCATCACCCACGAAGTGCCCGGCATCTGCCGCGTGTGCTATGACCTCACGCCCAAGCCCGTCGGCACGGTGGAGTGGGAATAGCCTTATCAGTTGTACTTGTAGAAGCCCTCGCCGGCGTTGATACCCGTCTTGCCCTCGTCGATGTGCTGCTTGAGGACCGCCGCGATGCGGCCTGCCGTGCTGTCCGGGTCCTGGGCGGCGGGGCTGGCGGCGACGATGTTGTACGCCGTGGTCAGGCCGACGATGTCGAGGATGCGGAAGGGTCCCAGTGGCGCGCCCGTGCCAAGGGTCCACGCGGCATCAATCGTCTCCACGTCCGCGACCCCGTTGGCCAGCAGCGCCTCGGCGGAGTTGAGGAAGGGGACGAGCATGCTGTTGAGCAGGTATCCCGGTTGCTCCTTCTTGAGCTCGAGGGCGATCATGCCGATGGCGCGGGCGAACTCGACCACCGCCTTGTATGATTCCTCGCTCGTCTTGGGAGTGCCCATGACCTCGGCAGTGTTGTTCTTCCAGATGTTGTTGGCGAAGTGCAGCGCGAGGAAGCGGTCCTCGCGGCTGGTGAAGCCCATCATCGCGCTCGGCAGCAGGGTCGAGGAGTTCGTGCACAGAATGGTCTGCTGCGGCAGGATGTCCCTGATTGAGGAGTAGAACGCGTCCTTCTCGTCGATGATCTCGGCGATGGCCTCGATCACCAGGTCCGTGTCGCCGAACGCCTCCTGCAAGTCGGTCGTGAGCGTTATGTCGTCAAAGGCCCTGTCGACGTTGCCGATGAGCTCGTCGATCGTTGCGGTCGGGACGTCGGGCGAGTCCGCGAGTCCGCGGCAATAGGCGGCAGGATCCGTCTTCATCGCTTCGAGGGTCTGCTTGTAGATGGTGCGAAGTCGCTCGAGCTTGGGCTTGGCACGCTCGATGGACCCTTCGCTCCGGAGCCACATCGTGACCGAGAAGCCCTTGTAGGCGCTTTGAAGTGCTATCTGGCTGCCCAGGACTCCGCCGCCCGCAACCGTTATGTTCTTGATTTCCATGGTCGTTCTCCCATCTGTGCCGAGGCCGTCTGATCGAAACGAGAATGCCGTGCTTGGCAAAGTGACTTGGAACGATTTTGCCACACCGACATTGCCTGCAAAGAGTGTATCAAATCGGCTTCGTGGTGGTCTCCCCGCTGGATGATGCCGCTTTCAGGGAGTATGCTCTCGGCTGTTATCGCCAACGGAGTACGGAAAGAGAGATTCGATGTCGAAGAAGCAATCGTTGACGAGGCGTAGCTTGCACTATTACTGGCTGGCGACGCGCAATCACCTAGGGCTGTTCGTGGCGCTCGTTGCCTCGACTATCGGGTTCTGCGGCTTTCTCACCTACGGCAATCCCTACGTGATGAGCCTCATCGTCGATCGCATTGCCGCCGAGCCGGTGGCCGCGGAGCAGGTGTTCGCGGTGTTCGGTCCCTACATCGCGGCGCTCATCGGCATCAACGTCGCCGGCCAGGCATGCAGCAAGCTCCAGGACTACACCCTCTGGAAGCTGCAGATCGCCGTGAACTACGACCTTGCCACCATGGCCTTCGACTGCCTGTGCAACCAGTCGCTGTCGTTTCACTCCAACCGCTTCGGCGGCACGCTCGTGAGCCAGACCTCCAAGTTCATGGCCGGCTATACCCAGCTGCTCCAGACCATGAACTTCCCGTTCCTTCCCATCCTGTGCTCGATCACCTTCACCTGCCTCATCCTGTTTCCCGCCGTGCCCATTTACGCTGGCGTGCTCATGGCCATGCTCGCGGTGTACGCTGTCGTCTCCTACATCATGTACAAGCGCATCCTGCACCTGAACGAGCGGGCGGCCAGCGCCCAAAACCAGCTGTCCGGAGAGCTGTCCGACGCGGTCACCAACATCCTGGCCGTGAAGACCTACGGGCGCGAGGAGCACGAGCGTCGGCTCTTCGACACGGCGAACAGGGAAGTGGTGGCGCGTGACTCGAAGCGCATGTGGGCCTCGCTTGCCCGCGGCATCACCACGGCGGCCATAACCG
>UQUH01000094.1 GCA_900544245.1 uncultured Coriobacteriaceae bacterium
TGTCTCATTTGAAAATGAGACAACGTCCCTGAGCAACTGTCTCATGTCCCGCCCCACCGCCATCGCTTGTCTCTCCCATAGCGTATAATGCGCACGCACGTTTGTTATTTCACGCACGGGAGAGACGTATTGGTACGTGTTGCCGCCTTTGACCTCGATGGCACGATCATCGACGGAGAGTCCCCGCTCAAGCTCACGACGAGCTTGCTGCGTCATCGCCAGCTGCCCGTACACAAGGCCATTCTTATGGGCATCTGGGGTATCCGCTATCGTCTGCGTCTGCCACAGGTGGAGTCCACGCCCCGTGAGCTTCTCTTCTCCGCGCTCACCAGCTCCACGGTCGAGGAAGTCGATGAAGAGATCATGGACGTCTTCAATCGTCGTATCCGCAAGCGCATTCGTCCCGGTGCGATTCGCGAGATCAAGCGCTGTCGCGAAGACGGCATGAAGGTGGTGCTGGCATCGGCGTCCTTCAAGCCCATCACGACGACCATCGTCGAGGAACTCGGCTTCGATGGCCAGGTGTCGACCATAATGGAGGAGAAGGACGATCACTACACGGGCAAGGTCGTCGGTGTTCCCGTGCAAGGACGCGAAAAGCTCCGCCTGCTCATCCAGTTATGTGATGACATGTTCGGTTCGCGCAACTGGGTGCTCGAGCAGGCCTACAGCGATCACTACAGCGACATCCCCATGCTCGAGCTTGCGAATGAGGTCACGGTCATCGACCCGGACAAGAAGCTCGAGCGCGTTGCCAAGAAGCGCGGCTGGCAGATCGTCGACTGGGACTCCTGATCATGGGCGTATCTCCCGAGAGACTCGAGGAGTTTTCCGCCACGGTCTGGGAGCGCGGACGCGAGCTCTATCGCGACCTGCCGTGGCGCGACACGCATGACCCGTACGCGATCTTGCTTTCCGAGGTCATGCTCCAACAGACCCAGGTCTCGCGCGTCATGGGACGCTGGGAGCAGTGGCTCGAGACTTTTCCCACCATCGCGGACCTTGCCTCCGCCCCCTTGCCTCCCGTGCTCGAGTTATGGCAGGGGATGGGGTACAACCGGCGCGCCCTCAACCTCAAGCGCTGCGCCGAGGAAGTCGTCGCCATGCACGATGGCGTGGTTCCGAGCGATAAGAAGGCGCTGCTGGGCCTGCCCGGTATCGGACCCTCGACATCTGCGGGCGTGCGCGTATTTGCATTCCGGCAACCGGATATGTACCTCGAGACCAACGTGCGCGCCGTCTTCATCCACGAGCTGTTCCCCGGACGCGAATCGGTCGCGGACAAGGAGCTCGTCTCCCTCGTCGAGGCAACATGCCCGCAGGATGCACGCGTGCGCGCATGGTACTACGCCCTGCTCGACTATGGCGCGTACCTGAAGAAGACGATGCCCAATCCAACGCGCAGGAGCAAGCACTACACGCGCCAATCGAAATTCGAGGGTAGTCATCGGCAAAAACGGGCCTATCTGCTGCACCGCGTCATCGACGATGCGCTATCGACCGAGGACCTTGCGCGTGACCTCGCCCAAAGCGAGCGAGCATCAGGCAGGCAGGAGCCGTCCGTCGAGGAGGTGCGCGCCATCCTCGATGAACTCGAGCGCGAGGGGTTCGTCATGCGTCGGGGAGATGCGTGGCTCTGCGCGGAATAACCCATGTGCGGCTGTGCTAGAATGCCCTGTCAACGCAAGCCGAACGAAGGTATTCCATCATGTCGCAACGCAAGTTCACCTACGCATTTCTTGGTCCCATGGGAACGTTTTCGGATATGGCGGTGCGCGCTCTTGTCGAGCGCGGGTCACTGCCGGTCGATTACGAGCCGCTGCCCTGCGACTCGCTACCCGAGGTGTTCGAGGCGGTCGAGCGGGGCAAGGCCGACTACGGCGTCGTCCCCATCGAGAACTCGCTCGAGGGCTCCGTCACCGCCGTGCTCGACGCCCTCGCGTTTACCTCCCGCGCCGAGATTCTGGGCGAAATCGCCATCGACATCCATCAGTCCCTGCTCCTCCATCCGGATGCGTCGCTCGAGGACGTGGTGTGCATCGCCTCCCATACCCAGGGGATAGGGCAATGCCGTCGGTGGATTAACCGGAGCCTGCCCGGCCGCCAGCTACGGCTTG
>UQUH01000095.1 GCA_900544245.1 uncultured Coriobacteriaceae bacterium
GGAACCTAAGCTATCGCCTCGATGCGGCAGATGTCGCCAGCTTCGGGTCCGCGCTCGTGGACGGAGGCGAATGGCATGCGTTGGGAAATCCCGTCCCCGAGCTTTCCGGCGAGCGCTTTCTGATGAGCGCCTCGGGTGCATACCTGAGCAATGTCATCCATGACGTCTCGCGTTGCTGCGGCGTCATCGAGCTTGATGAGTCCGGCAATGCCTGGCGCAGATGCTGGGGCTTCGACGATGACGCACGTCCTTCGAGCGAGCTCGAGACGCACTTGGCGATATACGTTGCCGCCCTGCAGGCAGGCGATGGTGCCGATCGCATTGTCTATCACGCGCACTGTCCGAACGTGATCGCGCTTTCAACGCTACTTGACCCCGATGCGCGCGTTTGGACGCGGACGCTGTGGCGCTGCATGACGGAGGGCATCATCGTCTTTCCCCGCGGCATCGGAGTCGTGCCCTGGATGGTGCCGGGTGGTCCCGAGCTTGCGCAGGCGACGCGCGAGCTCATGACGAGACACGGGGCCTGCATCTGGACACAGCATGGCGCCATAGCCCGTGCCGCGAGCTTCGATACGGCGTTTGGGACCATCGACACGATCGAGAAGTCCGCTGGGATTTACTTGCGCGCTCGCGCCGCCAACGGCGGTAACGAACCAAGCCATCTGGTGAGCGACGATCAGCTACGCGCCATCTGCGTTCGCTATGGTCTGCATTCTGGTGACGATTTCCTGGAATGAGACAGTTGCTCTGAGACGTTGTCTCATTTGCTATTTGCCAGGTATTCCTTCGGGCCGCTCTCGTAGATGTTGCCGCCGTGACAGTCGATGGCGACCGTGAGCGGCATGTCCACGACCTCGAGTCGACGAATCGCCTCGGTCCCCAGGTCTTCGTACGCGATGACATCGGCACTTTTCACGCTCTGCGCGATGAGGGCGGCGGCACCCCCAATTGCGGCGAAGTAGATGGCCTCGTTGCGCATTACGGCATCGATGACCTCTTGGCTGCGCGCACCTTTGCCGATCATCGCTCGTTGCCCCAAGTCGAGCAGGCGCGGTGCGTAGGGGTCCATACGGTAGCTTGAGGTCGGGCCAACCGGCCCGATTGCATAACCGGGCTTGGCAGGTGCTGGGCCAGCGTAGTAGATGACGGCACCGTCGATATCGATGGGCGGCTGTTCGCCCGCGTCAAGTGCCTCAACAAGGCGCTTGTGCGCCGCATCGCGTGCGGTCAGCACGATACCGCTATAGAGGATCCGGTCGCCCGCATTTAGCGATTTTGCGATCTTGCGGGTGATGTCACCGCTGATGCGGTGCACCTCGGGAGTTCCCATTACAGCACCGCCTCCTCGTGACGTGCCACATGGCAGTTAATGTTGACGGCGACCGGAAGACAGGCGATATGGGTGGGTGCTTGCTCGATGTTGACTGCGAGCGCCGTCGTCGCCCCGCCAAAGCCGGCCGGTCCCGTGCCCAGCTCGTTGATGACGTCAAGCAGCTCGTCTTCGAGTTGCGCGTAAAAGGGGTCGGGGTTGTGGACGCCCATGTGACGTAGCAAGGCGCGCTTGGCGAGCGAGGCGACATGGTCGAAGTTGCCCCCGATGCCCACGCCCACGATGATGGGCGGGCACGGATTGGGGCCAGCGTGTCGCACCGCGTCAAGCACGAACGTGCGCACGCCGTCGACGCCATCCGCGGGCTTGAGCATCTTGAGCTGCCCCATGTTCTCTGAGCCTGCTCCCTTGGGTGCGACCGTAATCTTGAGAGCATCGCCATCGACTATGTCGACGGTGATGAGTGCGGGCGTGTTGTCGTCCGTGTTCATGCGGCGCAAGGGGTCGCCAACCATCGATTTGCGCAGGTACCCTTCTGTGTAACCGAGAGCAACGCCCGCGTTGACCGCATCGACGAGCGATCCGCCTTCGATGCGAAGGTCCTGTCCCAGCTCGATGAAGACGCATGCCGCGCCCGTATCCTGGCAGATGGGGACCATCTCGCGCTCGGCAATCGCAGCGTTTTCGAGCATGCAGCCAAGCGTCGCCTTGGCGAACAGCCACCGCTCCGGTTCCTGCGCCCGGCGGGCGATTAG